>CAZUZM010000007.1:0-27458 GCA_964624615.1 uncultured Anaerolineaceae bacterium | reverse complement strand
GGCGCATAACCTCAGCTTAAGTCGGCCTGTGGATAAACGTTTGACTTATCCCATTCTCAACTTGTTCGAAGCAGTAAAGATGGTGCAAAAGGGAAACTAAATTATTTTCTCGATGATTGAAAAAGCCAGGCAGAAACGCCTGGCTTTTTATAATGTTCAAGGTCAACCTGACCGTAAAGAGAACCGGGCTCAACTTAGCTTTTCAATCACCCAATAGTGTGAAAGCCCCAAGCGCTGGAGCGGGGTTTTCTCGAGTGCATAAAGGAAGCCGCGCAAAGCCTTACCCAGGCGGGGACGGCGCTGGATGATGTTGTCATAGCCACCGAAGATGGTGCGTTGGGTGACAAATTTGACCGGTAAGCCCTTAAATAGGTTGCGTAAATCTTTGCGGGTGTAAATTTCAACGTGTGGGGCGAGTTTGTCACGCAACTTGCGGGGCAGCCAGTTGACCAAAGGGATGTTGCCAAAGCGATAGTTGCCCTTCCAATAAATGCCGTGGGTTTCAAAAGGATAGCCACGATTGGGGCAAAAGAGCACGATGCGACCGCCCGGTTTGAGCACACGCACCATTTCTTTGATGGCTAGGCGGTCATCTTGGACGTGTTCGAGCACTTCATGGCTGAGCAAGAGGTCTACACTGTTGCTCGCCAGCGGCAAGAATTCGCCCGCACCACAAAAGACGTTTGGGGTAAAGGCAGAGCTGTCTTGCACACGGGGGAACTCGATATCCATGCCATAGATTTTGCCGGAAAGAGGTTCGAGGTGGCTCAGGTACATGCCCACACCACACCCATCGACGAAAACAGTGCCATTCAGGCGCTCGCCGGCGGCTTCGATGATGAGATTAAGGCGGCGGTCTTGGCCCTCACGCCAAACATGAGAGGGTTCACCGCGTTCGGCGGCTTTTTGAAGGTCATCGGGTACGAATTTGGTGTTCATAGGCTTTTTTAGCCCTCTCCTGGGACTGCTCGCGTGCCGAGCCTCTTTTGCGAGGCAGTAAGGGTAGGGGTGTGGGTTTTTATTATTGGCATCATCCAATCATTTTCAAAATTAATTCTAAATGTCACAGGCTTAAATATTGAACCGAATTTCAATAATATCGCCGTCTTCAATAATGTAAGTCTTGCCTTCCACACGCAAGCGGCCTTTGCTGCGTGCTTCAGCCGTGCTGCCATAATGCATGAGGTCATCATAGGAAATAATCTCGGCGCGAATGAAGCCTTTTTCCATGTCACTATGGATGACGCCGGCAGCTTCTTTGGCGTTGAAGCCTTTTTTGAGCGTCCAGGCGTGCACTTCTTTTTCGCCCGCGGTAAAGAAGCTGTGCACACCCAAAAGGTCATAAGACAGCTTAATCAGGCGTGACATCGCCAGTTCCTCGATGCCATATTCTTGCATAAAGATTTCGGCATCCTCAGGTTCAAGCGCGGCAATATCCATCTCAAGTTTCGCTGGTAGCGCAATAACATAGGTGTGCGGGTGGGGGCTTTTGTAGTCTGGCGCTTCTTGACCCTCGGATTGATTAAAGACGATGATCTGCGGTTTGCGACTCAAAAAACCGTAACTGGCAAGGATGGCATCTTCTTCAGGGGTAAAGTTGTAATGGCGCAGTGGGCGGTTGTCGCTGAGGATGGCTTCAAGCGCCTTGAAAATATCAATTTCTTTTTGAATTTCTTCGCGGGGGCGGCTGACGCCACGGCGGTGTTCTTCGGTCAAACGTTCCAATTTGCGCTCGACCATCACCAGGTCGTTAAGAATGAACTCGATATCCATGTTTTCGATATCACGGATGGGATCCACGCTGCCTTCCTGATGGGCGACAACCGCGCTTTCGAACTGACGGACGACGTGCAAAAAGCCGTCCATGGTTGCCATGGCATTAATCAACTGGCCAGGCAGACCAGCCTTGCCAGCTTTACCGTCGATGCCGGTAATGTCGGCGTAGGTCACCTTGGCATAAACCGTTTTCTTAGCTTTGTAATGCTCAACCAAGGCGTCCACGCGCGGGTCGGGCACATCCACCACGGCGGTGTGCACTTCCATATGCGCGGAAGCACCACCTGTGGCGAGGTTCGCGCCTGTGAGGGCGTTAAAAAGGGTTGTTTTACCACTTTGAGGCAGTCCAATAATACCGAGTTGCATAATCTCTCCGATGGCAAGCTCATTATGCTTGCTTTACCGTTGTTTTCTGGTTTTCTCGATTATACCCCAGAGAGCAGTGGATGAAGGATTGAATTGTGCTCCGGTCCTTTGAAACCTTTGGCAATGTTTTGGTAGGCATGCCTGTTTTCAAGTAATATAAAGCGGTACGTTACAAACCTTTTTTGGAGAAGTAAAATGAAACAATGCCCTTATTGTAGAATTGAGAATACTGAAGAAAGTAAGTTCTGTGCCGGTTGTGGCAGCAAGCTGGACGCCGCGCCCAATCCAGAGTCTGTTGAAGCCCAAGAGCCCGTTACGCCTATCACCCCTGTCTCCCAACCGCAGCCGGTGCAAACGCCTCAGGATGAATGGCAGACTGTTGGAAAGATAAACTATTCTCAAACTGGCCAGACGCCGCCCCCTCCGCCGCCCCCTCCTGCTTACCCAGTCCAAGGTGGTGCTTATCAACAGCCATCCCAGAGTTATCAGCAGGCTGGTTTCCCACCACCGCCACCTTATGCGAGTGCGCCACAACAACCCAAAAAGAGTGGCAAAGGTTGGCTGATTGGTTTGCTAATCGGCGTAGTGGCATTGATTGGTATCTGTCTTGCGGTTTATTTTTTGGCCATCAAGCCATTGATTAACCGCATTTCTGACCCAGATCAACTTTCAACCTTGATTGTTGACCAATTCCCCACAGATTTTTTCACCGATATCGAAACACCTGTGCCCACAGAAGATGAGGTTGTAGAACCAGGGCCAATAGACACAAACCCGCGACCTGAGCAAGTCGACGTGCCTGGTTTTTCACCGCTGTTCTTCGATACTTTTAGTCCTGAAAACGGCTGGTATGACAGTGAAACCGAACACACCAAGGTGACTATCTGGAATAATCGCTATAAATTGAACCATACGATGCAAGATTCTGTTTACTGGCAAACCTCAGACACAGCAAATGCGTCAGACGTCGTTGTTCAAATTGACACTGCGCGACTTCAAGGCGATCCTGATAGTACGATTGGGATCATCTGCCGGTATGTTGATGATGACAACCTCATCAAGGCTGAAGTTTATTATGATGGCTGGGTGTCAATCGACAAGAAAACTAATGGGACCTACGTCCGCATGGTGGAAAAAGCCCTGAAAAATTTGGTTGCTGATGAAAATACGTTGAGCTTGGCTTGTGTGGGCGATGACATTACGCTTTTTGTGAATGGTGCGCCGGTTGCCATGGCCAAGGATTCTTCCCCAATGTCCGGTAATATGGGCTTCCTGGTTGGTAATCATGATGTTGAAAACGGTATTACGGTAGATTTCTCAAACTTCCAGGCTTATGAAGTCACCGATGGAAGACAAATCAAACAGGCTGCTGACCTGCCCTTTAGCCAAACCTACCGAACGCCCATGGCTTTTGAAAACCCGACCTACCGGTATGAAAACTCCCTGATGACTGAAAATGATGCCAACCGGATGCGTTTTACGGAAAATGAGTTCCATAAGGTTTCCTGGGAGGAGGGTAAGTTTTTGTACACAATGAAAACGACCAACCGCTTTATCACCGGACCTACCATGGACCTTAATTTAGCAGATGTGCATGTTTCAGTTGATGTGCCCGCTTTTGATCATGATGCGATGGTGGGTGTGATTTGTAGACTAAACTCGATTGAAAATTATTATGGGTTTGCCGTTGCCAAAGATGGCTGGACGAACATCTTCAAGTATGTGAACGGTGAGTATGATGACCTTTATGGTGAGTATCACGAAGGTGTGTTGCCATATGGTGATAACACAGTCGGCGCAACTTGTATCGGAAATGAGCTCACCCTTTTGGTGAATGGTCAAGCAATAGTTTCTGTGACAGATGGTGAGCTTACCACTGGTGATGCAGGGCTTTTTGCCCAATCTTACGAAGAAGCGCCGGTGGTTGTCCAGTTCAAGAACCTTGTTGTTGAGCGTTACAAATAAGGAAACCTGTAAGCCCTTGTCTCTAAGATGCGTTCAGACCTTAGCCTGGTCTTACGGAAGGCTAAGGTCTTTTTTTGCAAATTTCTTGCGACGTCACGTGAAAACTTAGAAAATTTCCGATAATAAGGTATAATTTTCGGCTAGAGGACATGTAGATATATGGCAATTCTCAAACCCAATGCCTTTGAGTTTTTTTCACACAGTGCTGACCAGACCCGCCGTTTAGGGGTGCGTCTGGGGAGTATGTTACAACCCGGCATGGTTATCTGTTTGGAAGGTGACCTTGGCGCGGGCAAAACCACGCTCGTGCAGGGTATCGCGCAAGGCTTTGGTTCAACCGGTCGTGTGACCAGCCCAACTTTTGTCATCGTCAATCAATATCCAAGACCGGATGGCATGCAGATTTATCATGCTGACGCCTATCGCCTGTCACCGGATGACCCCTTTGATTTGGCTATTTTGGATGTTGAGCAAGCGCTCGAAACCGGTGTTTTGATTGTTGAATGGGCAGACCGCCTCAAAGACGCACTACCTGAAGAACACATCTGGATTGAAATGCAATGGATGGGTCAGGATGCGCGCCATTTTATCCTCACACCGCATAGCAAGCAAAACAAAGCCATCCTCAAAACCCTACAGCAAGCGATTTACGGAGTTTAAGCATGTTAATTGCAATTGACACCTCAACAGAATGGACCGGCATCGCGCTGTATGATGGTACCCAAATTTTGGCAGAACAAGTCTGGCGCGGTAAGCACTATCAGAGTGTGGAACTGGTACCAGCCATCCAAACTTTGTTTAATAAGTCGAACATCAGCCCCAGCCAATTATCCGGCGTGGCTGTTGCTACCGGCCCAGGGTCATTCACCGGGTTGCGCATCGGCATGAGCGTGGCAAAAGGCATCGCCTTAGCTCTCAAACTGCCTATTGTTGGCATTCCCTCTCTGGAAATCTTGGCGACTGCTCAGCCTGGTTTGCGCCGGCCGATGATTGCTATGATTGCTTTGGGACGTTCGCGCTTTGCCTGGATGCGCTACACTTGGAAAAACCAAGCCTGGCAGCCAGAACATGACATCCGCTTGGATGATGCCAAAGCGATTGCTGCCACGATTAAGTCGCCAATTTATGTGGTGGGGGATCTCAATGCTGAGGCCCGGCAGATTTTGGGACGCAAATGGAAAACCACGCAACTTGCGCCGGCCGCTTTATGTGTGCGCCGTCCCGCCGTTTTGGCTGAACTGGCATGGCAAAAAATCAAAGCCGGTGAAACAGATGATCCGGCAGCGCTTTCGCCCATCTATGTGCACACCCTCAGCAATGTGCCCAATGTATGAACCAACTCCCTAAAAAAGATAACCTCACTATTCGGAAAATGACCATGGCAGATTTGCCGCAGGTTGAAGCTTTGGAAAAAGCCAGTTTCACGACGCCTTGGCCCGGGGGCTCTTTTGAGTATGAGCTTCAGCCGGATTCTTTTAGCATCTGTTTGGTTGCCATCGATGGCTCACACAATGAAGGCGAAGACCTGTGTGGCGCGATTGTCGCCTGGCGCATTGTGGATAGTCTGGAGATCGGCACGATATCAGTCGCACATGATTATCGACATTTGGGATTGGGGCGTAATCTCTTGGCGCAAGCCATGCTTTTATCCCAGGAACAGGGTGTGGTTGAAGCCATTTTGGAAGTGCGTGCCAGCAATCAAGATGCCCTCAGGCTTTATTATGGCTTAGGTTTTGAAACGGTTGGTATTCGGCCAGGCTATTATGAAGATAATAAAGAAGATGCCCTTTTGCTTACCTTAAATCCAATCGATTTTGAAAAATTAAGGAACTTAATAAGCACTAAATTCGTCTTATAAAGGAAGCTATGGTGTAAAATCCACCATCGGTATTTTATTATGTCTGACAATGCAAACAAACTCAACGCACTTCGCGAAACCTTAAGACAGTGTCGCCAATGCAGCCTGGCAAAACAACGCTCAAGAGTTGTGCCGGGTGAAGGACCTGATAAAGTAAAGGTAATGTTCATTGGCGAAGGTCCCGGGCGCAACGAAGACCAGCAGGGAAAACCCTTTGTGGGGCAGGCTGGCAAGGTGCTGGATGACCTTTTAGCTGCGGCTGGTCTTAAACGGGAAGACGTTTTTATTACGAACGTCGTCAAATGCCGTCCACCTGCCAACCGCGACCCCTTGCCCGAAGAGTTGATGGCGTGCAGACAGTATCTTGATGAGCAAATTCGCCTTTTAGACCCGGAAATTATTGTTACTTTAGGACGTTTTTCGATGGCGCGTTTTATTGATGACGCGCGCATCGGCAGAATTCATGGGCAGGTTCATGAAATTGAAGGCAGGAAAGTGGTGACGATGTATCATCCCGCCGCTGCTTTGCACAATCCTGCTTTAAAAAGTGTTATTTTGTCCGATTTTGCCAAATTAGGCAGTATAATGATGAAGCTGTCGCCAACGCCAAAGGAAGTACCCGCGACACTCAGCATAACCAATCCCCCGGAGACCGAAGAAGAAGAGCTCAGTCCGCCTGGACAATTAAGTTTGTTTTAAGAAACGAGTTGAACGAGGTATGATGATTAAAGAAGAACTTATGGAGCTTATCCAAAAACGAAGAGCAAACGTAGCCATCCTTGGGCTTGGCTATGTGGGCTTGCCATTGGCTTTAACTTTTGCCAAGGCAGGTTTTTATGTCATCGGCATTGACCCCGACGAAGAAAAAGTTGAAAAACTAAATAGCGCTGAAAGCTATATCACCGACATCAGTAACGCCATGTTACGCAAGCAGGTCGATTCGGGTCGTTTTCGGGCGACTACCGACTATTCTGTTTTGGCTGAGGTGGATGCGGTTTCGATTTCTGTGCCGACACCTTTGCGCAAAACTGGCGACCCGGATATGTCTTTTATCGCCTCTGCAAGCCAACAAATCGCACCCTATCTGCATCGTGGTATGGTGATTGTGCTCGAATCGAGTACCTACCCCGGCACAACCCGTGAATTGGTGCTGACCAACCTGATTGAAAACAGTGACCTAAAAGTCGGTGAAGATTTCTTTTTGGCTTTCTCTCCTGAACGGGTTGACCCCGGACGCAGCGATTACACCACCTATAACACCCCCAAAGTAGTGGGTGGCATTACCAAAAATTGTACGGAGGTCGCTGCGGCGTGGTACGCACAAGCTTTAGAGACCGTGGTACCCGTTTCAACCACCGAAGTAGCGGAGATGACCAAGCTGTTGGAAAACACTTTCCGCATGATTAACATCTCCATGGTCAATGAAATGGCGATTATGTGTGACCGGCTGGAAATTGATGTTTGGGAAGTGGTGGAAGCTGCCGCAACCAAGCCTTTCGGCTTTATGAAGTTCACCCCTGGTCCAGGCCTTGGTGGGCACTGTATTCCTGTTGATCCCATGTACCTTTCCTGGAAGATGAAGACGCTCAATTACACGGCGCGCTTTATTGACCTGGCTTCTCAGATTGACAGTAACATGTCACGTTATGTGGTGACCAAAATCCAGGACACGCTCAATCGCTTCAAAAAGCCCTTGAAGGGCAGCACGATTTTGTTGCTGGGCATCGCTTACAAACCCGATATCAATGACCTGCGTGAATCGCCTGCACTCGACATTATTCACCTGCTTTTGGATAAAGGCGCGACTGTGGGATATTATGACCCTTACATCCCCGAATTGCACACTGCCGGGTTGAACATGGCATCTGAGGTTCAGTTGCAAGCCGCAGTTGAAAAGGCGGATCTGGTGGCGGTGATTACCAACCACTCCAAGGTGGATTACAAGATGGTATACGATAAGGCACAGCTCATTTTTGACGCCCGCAACGCGTTTAAGGGCATTGCTGCTGATGATGATATAAAGGTGGTAAAACTCTAAATGGGACTTTATGTGCTGACCGGTGCTGCCGGTTTTATAGGCTCGCGTGTTGCTGCAAGATTGCTGGATGAGGGGCATGTTGTTTGGGGTGTGGATAACCTCAACCATGTCTATGACGTGCGCGTCAAGGAACATCGTCTGGCGCAATTGATTGATCGCGAAAACTTTCACTTTTTGCAAGAGGATATTTCAAAGCGGAGTTTTATAGAAAGTATTGCTGATAAGGCACCCCAAGCCGACGCGGTGATTAACCTCGCAGCAATTGCCGGCGTGCGTGCCAGCACGACTGACCCATGGAGCTACCTGGAAGCCAACACCCTGGGCGCCCTGAACACCTTGGAGTATGCCCGGCATCAAAAAGTGCCCAAGTACATTTTAGCCTCGACGTCCAGCCTTTATGGTAACGATGGCAAGCCACCCCACAACGAGCAAGCCCCCACTAACCATCCCTTGGCGCCTTATGCGGCGAGTAAAAAGGGTGCAGAGGCTTTTGCCTATAGCTACCATCATTTGTATGGCATTGACGTGAGCATTTTGCGCTATTTTACCGTTTATGGTCCTGCCGGACGGCCGGATATGGTGATGTTCCGCTTCTGTCAATGGATTGCTGAAGGCAAAAAAGTGACTATTACCGGCAATGGTGAGCAGTCCCGTGGCTTTACCTATTTGGATGATATCGTCAGTGGGACCTTGTTGGCGCTCAAGCCGGTTGGCTATGATGTTTTCAACCTGGGTGGGCATGAGGTCATCACCATGAATGCGTTATTGGCGCTGTTCGAGGAACGCTTGGGTAAAAAAGCCAATGTGGAATACATTCCCACCCATCCCGCGGATGTGTTTGAGAATGTTGCCGATGTGAGCAAGGCACGCCGTGAGCTGGGCTGGGCACCACAGGTGAGCCTGAGCGAGGGCGTAAACGCCATGGTGGATTGGTATCTGACCAACCGCGAGTGGGCCAAGGACGTCGAAACGCCTTACTAGACTTATTGGGGAACTTAGTTGAATCGATAAACACCTTCAGTAATGAGGGTGTTTTTTTGTGCAAGGCAGGGACACCGGCGCGGTTTATTTTTCATCCCCTCGGCGGGCGCAGACAAAAGAGGTCTGCGCGCAAGCAGCGCTGGCGCGAACAAGAAGAAAATTACTTGTTCTTGAAAATCAATTGGTACGAGTCCCCGTCTGATTGATAGGCACTGTCGGTGTTTTCGTCAGGCATGGTATGTTCATCAAACGGAAGAAAGAATTCGACACCCAGTCCGCATGAAGCCGAAAGCTGGCGCGGTACGGGCATCAAGCGTGCCTGCGTGTCACCCAGTTTCTTCAACCGGCGTTCAAAGCTAATGGCGCCAAAATCGTTGTGGAATGTGGCGACCTGCCGCATAGGTGTGGCCTTTTCTTCTTTCATAAGCTAAGTGTATCAAAAAAAGCTTCGGGTTACATTTCACGTGTAGCCCGAAGCGTTCTGTAAACGACAGTCGATTTGCGCTTGCCTATGCTTTGGCTTTCTTCAAATGAGTAAAGCCAATGACCAGCATGATCACGATACCCGCGATGGCAGCGATGCGACCGGCAGGTGTGGTGCCAGCGCCTGAGGACGCCAAACCCAGGTTATGGGCGAAAGCTGCACCGACAATCATACCCACTACGGTGATGGCGGAATCGGTGTTGCCGCTACCAGCCAAAATGAGTTGGCGCATGGGGCATCCACCCAAGAGCACGGAACCCAAACCAACGATAAAGAGGCCAATGATGTTCCACAGCCATTCGGTGTGGGCAATGGGTTGATCAACGAACCCCAGCTTGAAGGTGCCTTGGGCTAAGTTGAAGACCAGGGAAACCACAAAGATGGCCAAGCCACCCCAGAACATATCAAAGTTTTTGCTCAGGAATACGTTTTTGAGGCTACCAGCCTGGCAAAGCCGGCTGTGTTGGGCAAAGGCACCGACGATGAGGGCAACGCCCAAAGAAACCAAAATGGGCGCATGTTGTGAACCTGGGCCGCTTTCGGAGAATGCCAACAGGGTGGGGAACGCCAGCAAGAGAACCAGGCCGACGATTTGGGTGATGGGGAAGATTAAACCCTCAACCGTGCTTTGGTCTTCACTTTTGGGGAAGGCAAACCCTTTTTTGAGGAATAAGGTGCCCACAAAAACGCCGAGAATGAAACCGACCAAACCGACCCAGGCGTTGAGGTCACCAGCCGCCATGCGCAAAACCATGCGCAAGGGGCAGCCTAAAAAGACCAAGGCACCGACCATCACGGTCATGCCCAGTAGGAAACGCGCCATGGGGGCAGAACCACCACGGGGCTTGAACTCTTTTTTGGCTAAAGAAGGGATGAAGGCACCCAGGATCAAGCCAATAATTTCGGGACGCATGTATTGCACAACCGGTGCGGTGTGCATTTTGTAAGCGCCAGCGGTATCGCGCAGGAAACAGGCGATACAAAAGCCCATGTTGCCGGGGTTGCTGGTGCCGCCCGGGATGAGGGCCATGCCGTTGGTGAGCACCCATGCCGCCACAGCGAAAAGGATGCCGGTAATGATGATGAACCACAAATGCTTATTTTTCACAGCTCTCCTATAAGGGTTGATGTCAGGGATGATAACACCATGGCGGGAAAAAGGACACGGAAAAGACAAAAATAGACTTTGAGCGCTTCGATTATGCAAAATGCCTCTGGATGTTGCCTTCGTGATATCATTTTGGCGATGCTTATGCGACCAATCAATTTAGACCAAGCCAGTACCAGTTTCCCGAAGGCACCCGGCGTCGGGCAAGCGATGCACGCCTTTATTGAACGTGAGGCGGTAAATGTTTCGCGCGGGGCGTATGCCAGTGCTTACCATCTTGCCAGTCGTGTTTATGATTGTCGAGAGCAGTTAGCCGGCTTTTTCAACTTCCCGCATGTTTCCCATGTGGTTTTTACTGCTGGACTGACCATGGCAATCAATATGATCACTTTGGCGACTCTTAAACCGGGTGATGAGGTCATTTGTACCGCCATGGACCATAACGCCGTGCTGCGTGCTTGCCATTTGGCGAGTACAAAGGGTGTGACATGGAAGGTTGCTCCGGCAAACCGTGATGGCAGTGTGGATATCGAAGCTATCAAAAATCTGGTGACCAATAAAACACGTTTGATGGTGATGACGATGGCGTCCAATGTCTGTGGAACGATTTTGCCCTGGCAGGCTTTGGCGCGGTTTGGTGCTGAAAGCGGCATACCGATTGTGCTCGATTCGGCGCAATACGCCGGATTGTTGCCCTATGACTGGCAGGACTTTCCCGTGGCAGCGTTTGCCTTTAGCGGGCATAAAGGCTTGGGCGGACCTCAGGGCGTTGGCGGCGTGCTGCTCAGCCCGGATTTTGCCAAGACGCTCGACCCGGTGTTTGTGGGTGGCACGGGTAGTTTTTCACACATGCTGGAGATGCCGGCAGCGATGCCTGATAAGTTTGAACCCGGTACCTTGAATTTGCCTGGCATTATTGGGCTTTCCAAAGCTTTGGAGTCTTTGGATGAAAAGGCGATGGCTGCCCGTTTTTCACAAAAGTCGCAGCATGCACGTCGGTTTGTCGAAGCCGTTCGCCAAATTGAGGCCATCCGCGTGTGTGGACCGGCTGAAAATGCACCCTATGACGAAAAGAAGCAGGTGCCTGTGGTTTCGTTGGTATTTCCTGGCGACCAAGGACAGGTGGCTGATCGGTTAGAGCGTGAGTATGGTATTTGGACACGCTCGGGTTTGCACTGCGCACCCTTAGCCCATAAAGCATTGGGCACCTTTCCCGAGGGAACCGTCCGCTTTTCCTTCCCGGCGAAGCTTGATGAAGAGGCATTTGAGCGGGTCATCAAAGCTGTTCAGGCTATGGCAAAGGCATCCGGGTAACTTTTTTCTTGGTTTGGCAGATGTTTCGTCGCAACCTAAAAAATGAGACTCTGCAAAACTGATATAATTCACCGCGTATGTTAAAGAATAGAAACAAAAACACAATGCGTCTGAGTCGGCAGTTAAGCGCTCAACCACTCTGGCGAAAACCCTGGTTTTACCTGGCTGGCATTTTTATTTTGGCAGTCATGGCGATGCTCTTTTTGCAAATTCCTTCGGTTAAAGAGAGAGCAAACTTTCACTTTACCCGTATTCGTTCAAAAATCCATTACGCCTTAAAACCGCCTGAGCAAGTGGTTTTTGTGCCCAGTGAGAGCACGGCGCTTTCGCAGGACGCCATTGTTCGGATGACTGAAATGGCTCAGACGGCAACGCCGACTTTAATGCTAGCCGAAACACAGGTACCTGTGGCGGTGATAGAAGATACACCGACGCCAACTATTGTGCCGACGAACACGCCCATCCCGACGCCATTGCCGGCTAAGGTGATGCTGGAAGGAATTGAGCCTGAAAAGCAAGGTTTCAATAACTGTGGGCCCACCAATCTTTCGATGGCACTCGGCTTTTGGGGCTGGGAAGGTGACCAAAAGGTAACCGAAAAGGTTCTCAAGCCTTTTATCCAGGACCGCAATGTGATGCCGTATGAGATGAGCGCTTATGTCAGCCAACACACCGAGTTTGGCGCCATTGTGCGTTATGGTGGTAACTTGGAGTTGGTAAAAGAATTGGTGGCGAATGGCTTTCCGGTGATTATCGAGCGTGGTTATATGGACGCGCGTGAAGGCTGGATGGGTCATTATGGCATTATTGCCGGCTATGATGACGAGAAGCAGGAAGTCACCATCCCCGACTCTTATTTGGGTTGGATCAACATGAGCTATGACGACATTGCCATGTATTGGGCGCAGTTTGATGACATCTATATGGTGATTTTCCCCTACGACCGTGAGGAAGAAGTGCGCGAAATATTAGGCCAGCAAATGGACGACGCCTATAATAAGCAATACGCCTTAGACCAGGTGACCGCGCGGCTTTATACCACCAAGGACCGTGAGCTCTTTTTCGCATGGTATAGTCGCGGTTCGATCATGGTTGAAATGCAGGATTATTGGGGCGCTGCTGAGTCCTATGACAAGGCATTCGAAATTTATAACACCTTGCCCGAAAAGGACCGGCCTTGGCGCGTGACCTGGTATCAAACCGGGCCAATGTTCTCATACTACTTTATGGGACGTTACAATGACGTCTATAATCTTGCGAAACAAACCCTGGACAAAGCCTCGGAATCGGCATTGCCCGAATCTTGGGTTTGGCTAGGACGAGCTGAAGTGAAACGTGGCAACCAAGCCGCCGCTATTGTAGCCTTTAAAGAAGCCTTAAAATGGCATCCGGGTTGGTGGGTGGCAGAAAATGAACTCATCGCGCTTGGTCAAAAGGTGGATTAGGGTCTGGTAGTTACAGATCCTGACATGGAAGACAGCCTGGTGATAAGTCCTAAACGACAATGGAGGGCTTGAAAATGAAGAACCGCACTCCCAAAAACAAAACAAATATGGCGTTCGTAACCCATAAAGTCTTTTTAGTTTTACGCGTCATGCTTGTCATTGCGCTTCTGATCGGTGTGTTCCCGAGTATGAAACGTGCAGAAGCCACACCGCTTGAACGCCCGCTGAGGCAGACCGCTGCCTGGGAACTGATTGCGGCGATGAATGTTTGGCGCACATCCAATGGATTGCCAGCTTTGATTGAGGATGCAACGATTAATGCTGTGGCACAGGCTACGGCTCAGACGATGGCTGACCAAAACCTTAGTTGGCATATTGGCAACGTGGCTGGTCGCTTGCAAGGCGCTGGCTATGGCGGTGGCAAGAAGGTTTTTGCCACCGAAAACTTTGCGATGACCAGCGCTGGTGCCACAATTGACCAGATTATGCCTATGTGGGACGACCCTGACCATCGATTGCCAGCAACGAATCCCAATTATTGCCATGTTGGTGCGGGCGTTGCTACAGCTTCGAATGGTTTTGTTTATTACATCTTACAGGCTGCCTATGTCTCTGGCGAAGCCTGCACGGGTTCTTATACACCCCCTGGTGGCGGCACCGGTCCGGGCACAGGTCCGGGTTCGGGTATTACCCCAGGCATTATTGTGCCGGTTGAGCTTGTGGAGGCGGATGAAAGCGGTATTTTTACCCACATTGTCAAGCCGGGACAGTCTCTTTGGGCGATTGCAGTGGCCTATAAAACAACCATCAAAAACCTGAGAGACTGGAATAACTTGCCCGAATCCTATAGCTTGCAAATCGGCGATGAACTGATTATCCTGGGGCCCGATGCAGAAGGTTTTGTGCCCGCACCAAAACTTGGTGAGGTGAAAGTCAGCCCACCGGATGCGGATGGTCGGGTGGTGCATGTGGTGCAGGCGTATGAATACCTTGGCAAAATTGCTGCGGCGTATGGTGTGACCGTTAAGCAGATTACCGATTTGAATAATATTCAAGAAACGACACCCTTGGGCATTGGATGGGAACTGGTTATCGTGGCGAGCAACCATACCCCGACGCCCACCGAGCGTCCCCTTACACCGATTGAAAGGCTGACCCCTGCAGCCGATGGCAAGTATTACCATGTGGTCGGAGAAGGCGCTTCATTGGCTGGGATTGCGAACATTTATGGTATTCCTTTGGCGGATTTACTGGCATGGAATGGCTTGAAAGAAACCTCCATTATTTATCCGGGTGATAAACTCTTGCTGAACGTGACTCCACCGGCAACGATAACCCCGACCTTTACGCCCGTGACTCCTAGTCCCACGGCAAGCATGACGTCCACGCCAACTAAGAGCCCCACGCCGACTCTGATGCCGACCATCGCAGCGACAGCGACCATGACCCCGATGGAGAAGGCTAAGCGTGATCTGGGTGGTGCTTGGCTACCCATCGCAGCAGGCGTGGCAACCGCCGCGGCGGTGTTCCTGTTATTGAGGTACTTACGAAGACAAAAAGGGCGTAACAACCAATAAGTTGTTAAAAGGTTATCAATATAACTTATTTAGTGGCATTGAGTCGTTAAAAACAACTTATAAATTACCATGGAAAGTAATTGTTTCATTGGGGCTTTTACCTTAAGGTAATTCAATTAACAGGGCATTACTTACTTGAAAGCTTCTACCAGTATTCCTGATACCTAAAAGGCTGTTGTTTTGCTTTTTATAGATGTAGAGTTGATAGATACCATTTTCTATGGCTATAGGACTGAATTTTCCGCTAAAAGCAACTTTTTGTTTCGGGACTTTTAGTTCAGGTAAGGCAACTTGGATATCTCCGCGATCAAACAATGCCAATGGAACTTGGTAAGTATTTTTGTCTGAAACCAAAAAAAGCGAAGCCTCTGGATCTTCATTTATTCCGTCATCTTCGATGAAGACCCAACCAGTTAGACTCACATCTTTAAAAATGTTCTTTTCAATTCTCAATGAGTCGATTGAAAAATGAACAGTATTACGATCATTATTGATGTCTACAGATGTTATTTTTAGGTTTCTTCCAGAAACAGAGAGAATAAGCGGAGTCGAGAAGAACATTACAATAATCCATGAAAGAATAACTGCGCCAATCCTAATTAACTTTTTTTTCATTTTACTCAGCTTTCTCAACTAACGGCAAATCCATCTCGAAGAGTTTGTTGACTGTTGTAATCAGTGTGTTCACACCTGACAAACCATCTGTTTCAATAAGATCGCCTTTAAAGTAAACAGCATTAAGAATATTTGTTTGATAATAGTTTTCTTCATCCATGTTTTCAATTTCTTCACCATACCAATTTTGCAATTGGGCAGGATAGCGTAAACCATGGTCAGCTAACAATATTATTACAGAGTCAGAATCTTGCGCAATAATTTTTTCTGATAACGCGATGATTTTTTTCGAAATGTATTTGAGCTGCCCTAAATAAACAGATGGGTCTTTCCCGTTTGATCGCTCGCTATCACTGATAGGGTTTCCGTTCTCATCAGCGACCCAAGGCAAATGAGGAGCCATGAAGTATCCGATGGTGAATTGTTGACTGTTGCTTTTCGCAATTAGTTTTTCTGCATGCACAAAAAGATCATTGATTTCATTAAGGCGATTACCTTCGACAACTTGCAATAAGGGATAATAAGCAGTTTTCTTTAACACCATAGTTTGAAAAGTCTCAGCTTTTGTAAATGTGTTTTGTGGTGAATATGCGTAGTCAATTCCTTGCATGTCGGTTGGCAAAAAGCCTTGGTCATTTATAAGATTTATCTTATACCCATTTTCTTTAAAAAGTTTAACCATTGTTGGATAAGCCAGCGCTTCAGACTTGGCATTGTTGGTAAAGTTTTTTTCGGTTAGGATTCTTTTTAGATTGAGTAAGTTAGGGATTTCCAGGTTTGTACTAATTGTTTCATTCCTGCTATGAGGGGAGACGGTAAAACCTAATGAGGTTAAGGAATCATAAAAGGCACTGTTATCAAAGCTTGTATAACGATTAAGTGCATCTAACCCGCTATACTCGTCAAAGATAAAAAGGTAGACGTTAGTAGTTTGTTCTTTCCCACTTTCTTGAAGGTTTGTGTCTGCTTTAATATATTTTTCCTTGTTGGCATTTTTGATGATTGTCGGTGCTGCAAGGACGCCATTATAAAGTATTAATCCTCCAAACATGATTAATATGACCGTGTTGATTTTGGTGACAGCATCGGTTGAAAGGTGCCGTTTTAAAAGCATCCCAAAAACAAACACGAGCGTAAGGAGTACTAAAATAATATGCCAATAGTAAAAGAAAGGAAGGGTTTTATGAAATACCTTTTCGATTACATCGAATGTCAGGACAAATAAAATTGCTAAACTCGTTGTCAGGCAGGCTTTTGCTACATCTTTAAGAAAAAGATAGGCTATGCCAAAAAACACCAAACCATTGAGGATGAAGAACAAAGATGTTGTTGTGGCATCCTTAAATAGGACCAATTCAACGTTCTTAAAATACAAATATAAACACGGTAAAAGTATAGTTGCTAATAAAGAAAGGAAATCTGTAACATGAATTTTGGATTTTTTTTGAGTTGTTGCCAATGGAATAATAACCTTTTATATCTTTAGTTTTAAAGAAACAAACCATGTACCAACAAGTTCACTTTTCGTGGGACATTGTTGCTCTACCGCCGTTTTAATGGCCATGGTCAATAAAGTATAACTTATAACAAATTGGTTGACAGAAGCATCTATTGTAAGGGGATGTCCATATCAAATAAACAGTTAAAAATGACAGGAAAGGTGTTGATTGGATCAATGCCGTCTTTTAGGGGCATGTCAGGACACATTGGAGCGTAAACGGCGTAGAGGATTGATG
The DNA here is from genome assembly GCA_964624615.1 of uncultured Anaerolineaceae bacterium. GTDB lineage: Bacteria > Chloroflexota > Anaerolineae > Anaerolineales > Anaerolineaceae > Mesolinea. The sequence goes on along the minus strand of CAZUZM010000007.1, from coordinate 10,195 downwards.
TATGATGCTTATCAGGATAGTTTATTAATGGTCCTTCGCCTCCTTTGCCCCCTTCTTTAAGGTTTCTAGCACCATGATCTGATTGTAAAATTATAACGGGTGGGTTTTCAGGATCAGAACTTGATTGTATTGATTTTATCGAATCCTTTATTATTTTTAGTGTGAATATATATTGTCCTAAGTAATTCTGATAGTTTTGGTATTGAGAGGGTTCTAATAATGTGCCGTATTGTGAAAACATAAAAGGTTTGTGAGGTAATAGAAGGTGTGAATAAACGAATTTAGGACTTGGGATGTCAAGTTTTCCTAATTGATCGGAGACAAGATAAATATGGTTTCTATGAATAGCTATCTCTTCATCATCAATCGAGAAAAGATGGGTGATTGTCCTAAACATTGTTTGTTTCGCTATGAGGAGGCTAAATTCTCCAAAAAGCTTTGAAGATTTTACATCATGGTTATCAATAAATTCCTCTAGATGGATATCCGCATCGATTTGAGGCTTTGAGGCAAAACCAATTCTGGAGGATCGGGCTTCATCAAGAACCACAGTTGTGTAGCCTCTCAACTTAAGAACATCGAATACACGACTCCTGGTTATATATGGGTACAAATCCACTTCACTTAGGTCCTTGTCAAATGCTTGGTAATTTAACCTTGTGGCAATCTGGTGGAGGGTTTTAGAAGAACTGCTGTGGGAATCCTCGATAACTACCAAGCCGAGAGTCTCCAGGTCAGTTTTAAACGCATCAATTTCCGGATAATTGAAATAATCCCTCATAACATCAAAACCGGCAAATTCATCAAAAATCAGCCAATAAATATCAGGCGTTGCCCCTTCATTCTTTTTTACTGGAACTGAAGTGACGGGACCGTTCGCTCCCTTTTTGTTCGATGCTTTTTGCATTTCTATTGGAACGATCCGGGTGATGTTGAAAACGACCATGATGCTGGTAAGCGCAATTAGAATGAGCCAGATTTTTTTTGAAACCTCAGAAGATATTTTGGAAATGGCTAACCCTAAATAAAAACCGAGAATTATTACAAATGGGATTAGATTGAAATGTCGAACTGAAAAAAAATTAAGCTTGACAAGCAAATCAAAAAGATTTCCATACATCAAGAAAAGAATCATGAAAACCAATGCAGCTAAGGCTGCTTGGAAGGCTTGTTTTTTTAGGATAAGCCACCACAAAAGATAAACAACAAGTGAAATGGACGCGAGAATAGCAAGTATTAGCCATATGCTGTCTAAATTGATAATCCCAGCATTTGTTGCATAGGTAAAAACAACAAAAAAACGGAAGCCATTATAGGCAGTAAACCTGCTAGCAATTGTTCAATAATCTTGGATGGAAATGTTTTCTTATTTATCATTTTTTAATCATGTTTTGCTCGAAGCTCGATTTTGTTGAATGATTTAATAATGCTAAAAATCGAATCGAATCTTTGTTGTGTGTTGTCTGGGAGAGTGAACAAAAAAGAAATCGTGTATTCTCCGTTTGGTAAGGCGTTTTTTGGGAATTCAGCAATAAATCCTGCTTTTAGAATGGGTAAATCAAGATCAGCAAATGTCTCTAATACATCTTTTCGTTCCACATCTTTTATGGGTATCTCAAAAGTATGCGTTTGAGTGGAAAGGAGGATTGAGCGCTGATAGTCTTCTGGGCCAAGTTTTGTGTCCAAAATCATAAAGCCCCATCCGCTTAAATCATACATTTCATCTTGAACTTGTTTCAATCGCAGTGAATCAACATGCATGTGAGCATTAGATACGGATGGAGGAAGAGGGCGGGTTATCTCTTTTATGCCTGAGTTTTTCAAGACAATTTTTTGTTGCACCAAGGGCGAAACAAAAAAGAAAATAAGCATAAGAGCTATTAATAAGAGGTGGAATTTGTTTTTCTTGAGAAATATTTTCATTATGGACTCTCTGGCAGAAATGCAATACTCTGCCATAATGGTATTATACAGTAATTTTTATCAGATTGTTTTTCATTATTGAAAGGGTATTTTCATATCAAACAAGCAATTGAATACCAGCGGGAAAGTGTTGATTGGATCAGCGCGGTCGTTTAAGGGCATGTCGGGACACATTGGAGCGTATACAGCGTATATGATAGAACCCCGGTAGTCTGTTGGATAATCTATTAGTTCTGTATGCTGTTGCTTTTTTGAAGAAGTTAATCGCTCTTTACGCATTTTTTGTAAAACTGACCGTATTGGTAAGCTTCCTGTTCTATGCTTGGGATGAGGGTTGTTTTTCTGATTTGTGTTTTAATCCTGTTTAGGATGCTTGGATTATCCAGGAGTGTTTGCATAATTGTGCTGAGGGCTTGAACATCACCAGCAGGAAAAGCGAAGCTATTTTCCCCATCTTCTATTTGCTCAACCATGCCGCCTAAGTTTGAAACGATTACCGGCACTTCGCTCGTTAAAGCTTCATGAACCACGAAGGAATAGGTTTCATACACCATCGACGGGACAATTAAGACGTCTATCTCCGAGAGAATTTCCGCCAATTTTTCTGAGGCAAAAGCGCCTAAAAACTGTGTTTGACTTTTGCCAGCCAAGCGTTTGAGCCAATTGACATAATCTGCTTTACCGCTTCCATGGATGGTCAGACTTGCGTTGGGTGTATTGAGTTTTTCAAAAGCCTGTATTGCCAGATGTGTGCCCTTATGTTGTGCGAGGGTACCGATTGTGGCAAAACGAAGTTTGGAATCTTCTTGAAAAGTAGTTGTGTTGGTTTTAATTTGGCTTTGTCGCAATCCGTGATTGTTCACCTCAACTTTGAGTCCTTCGATTTCAGCTTCAATTATCTGTGCGACAAATGTTGATGGGGCATACACTTTAGCCGCTTTTCTAAGCACTGTGTTGGCACGTGCGAGTCGTTCCTGAATGTATGCTTTGGAGAATGCCGGGCAATATCTGGCACATGTTTCTCCGCCGTGAGGGCCATTGCAAAGGCTGTTAGGGGTGGGAGCCAGCGTGTTTCTGGGGCAAATCATGAAAAAGTCGGTTAAGGTCATCACATAGGGGATGTCCAGTTCAATCGCAGCCGATGCGAATGGGAAAACGCGCATCATATGGCCAAAATGGATTAAATCTGGTTTTTCTTTTCGCAAAAAGTCCCGGGCAAATAATAGCCCAACTTCATTCTCAAAACCAAAATTGATATCAAAAACTTGTTCATTGTATTGAAAAGCCACCACAGGCAATTTGTTGTGGAAGTATTCCTCATACCGAATTCCATCGGCATTTTTTGTCGGATGGCTGAAATTACCAATCCTGTAGGTAAGAATTTTGACTTTGTTAGCGTTTAGAGCTGTCATCGAGGCTAAGTTATAAACAAATTTCTCGGTACCCGCTTGGTATTCAGGGTAATACTGATGAAGTGCATAGAGAATTTTCATTACACACCTGCCATTAGCGTTTGATGCATATTTTCTATATCCAGTTTTTCATGACCAGTTTTGTTCTTATAGCAATAGGCTAAGTGTGCACCGACAACGATACAAAATGCTTTATATAGGCAAGCGATGATTTCTTTTGACATCTCTTCGTTGATAAGTTCGCAGGCATTTTTTAGGTAGCGGGTTGTAATTTCAACATATCCAAAAAAGGCACGCAAAAGTGTACCGTCATAAATTTTGCCCGCACGATGCAAACCATGATGAGACATTAAGCTCTCAAGGTAGGCCTGGGCTTGCTCATCAAGAAAAACAGGTTTTGTGTCAAGTAATGCCGCCGGGTATCTTTGGAAAAGATGTTCATCAAACTGGTTTTGAACGAAGATCTCAAAGCGCTCAGGCGTTTGTGGATAGCTCAAAGACTGAATGTTTGCAGATAAGTCGGCTAAAAAGTTGTAAGTAAAAGCAATATCCGGAACAAAGTCTTCAATAGCCAGTTTTGGCACCACAAAGTCATCGAAAATATCGCTTAGAAATTGATTGTCAACATAGCCTCTTTTAAGAAAGTAATAGGGCTGACGGTTGTGTGAATGAATAATGCGGGTTGTGCCCAAAAAGGCAAGCTTATGTCCGTCTTTGATGAGGCGAATGCCGAGGTCAATGTCTTCAGCGTAATTGAAACGATACTTGTATTGATTGAATAGGTCACGTGAAATCAAATTAGCCAAGTCAGAAAGTTGGCCGTTTTGGCGTAAAGTGAGATGGTTTTGTGTTTTGGGCAGCTTAAAAATGCGATCACCATCATTTACGCCCAAAAACTGGTAATGATTCCAACAAATTTGCCTGTAAAAAAGGTCAGCGTCTTCTCGAGGCGTTTCAGCACACGAAACCGCAGCAACCTCATTGTCAACGAGTACGGTAAAAAGCTCATGTAACCAGGTGTCAGAACTGGGCAAGGCGTCTTGAACGGTGAAGAGCAAATAATCTCCGATAGCGTGCTCCGCACCAAGATTGCGGGCATGGGAGTGAGAGAATTCCTCAGGTTTGATTTTGATTACTTTGGCATTGAAACGATGCGCTGTTTCAAGGGTTTGATCTGTGCTTCCTGAGTCGACGATCACAATCTCGATGTCCTTAAATCCCTTTTGCGCTTGGAGCATTTTGAGCAAAAACTGAAATTCATCACCTGCATTTTTGCAAGGGATGATGACTGAAACCGTGAAGTAATTGGGTTTGATGGTTGTTCTTCTTGGTTTTAGAGGGATCCTTTCACGGTTTTGTTCAAGAAGCTTTACAGGGTCTTTACTCCGCAACCCAAAAAAGACTGATTTCGGGAATATTTTGTTAAAAACCTTATAAACAAAATTTTTAAAGCCGTATGCCTTCAGATAACTTTTGGCAAATTTGAAATTTCGTCGAGAAAGTAATGGCGCTTTGCTAAAAACACGCTCATTGTTTTTTAAAGGTGCCTTATCTTTCTGCTTAGATGTTGAAGTGGGTTTTCCCGCATTACTTTTTCTGGAAATCATGACGATTGCATCCTATCTTTAAGCATCTTGCTGCCGAAGAATATGAACGATCTCTTGCAACCTTTGTTCAAAACTTTCAATAGCATGGCGTTCGTGAACGAAACGCAATCCAGCGTCCGATAGATTTGTCCACAGCGCTTCTTCACAATAGGCTTTGTAGACCAAGGTGGCGAATTCTTCCGGATCATCACTTTGTAAGATGTTTACGCCCTCGGTTAGGTTCATGCCTTCCGCGGCAATGGAACTTGCCACGCAAGGCAAACCATAGCTAAGGCTTGAGACGACTTTGCCTTTGATACCAGCGCCAAAACGCAGTGGCGCGACGGATAGCCGCACATTATCAAACACGTCACCCAAATCATCCACAAATCCAACCAAGTCCACGCTGTCTGAAGCGTACTTCGAAAACTCGCTGGGCATATTACTGCCGACAACCTTGAATTTTACGCCTGGTAATTTGTTTTCGATGAGAGGCCAAACATCCTTCACAAAATAATCAACGGCATCCAAGTTTGGTTTGTGGAGGTACCCACCTACAAAAGCAATGTCTTTGCGCGCTGCAAAGCCATTTTTGCGTCCGGGGATTTCACGAGGTAAGGGCATCACACGCGTGACAAGGCTAGGGTAGAGTTCAGCAATAAGTTGCCGTTCGTATTCGCTGACGAGTATCGAAAGGTCAGCCGTTTTCATCAGACCGACTTCCAGGGTCTCGATCTTTGACACGTTGTTTGGCGCTTCTTTTCCCTCTTCTTTTGCCAGGGCTGCTGCTCGTCTTTCTCTTAGAAAATGAAGGTCGACGGTATTGAAGATTACTTTTGCTTGAGGGCAGTGCTTCTTGACTGTCTCCATGTAAATATCCGCGATGGGAGCCCGAAAAACCATGACAAGTTGGAAGCTGCTTCCATAGGACTTTAAGAAGGTTGGTAAATCATCCACATAAGGTGGGTAAAGGCACTGTATGCCTTGACCTTGCAAATTTGTGACATACTTATCAATGACTTCGGAATCGCGTGCGGAGTAAAAAGTAACATCAAAACCCATTTTACGGAAGGATAGTAGGTACTGGTAGGTGTCGATGGAGCCGGAATCCAAATCAGGCTTGGGAGTCAGGTAATCAATCACCAAAACTTTAGGCCGTTCCTGATGGTTTACCTGGTGCCATAACGGGTTAATGGGTGCCCTATGGCTTTTTAGCACTGCTTGCCATTTTTTGTAAAACTTTTCCTTATTAAGGACTTGGTTTTGTTTTGCTCCGCTGTTTAGATCAACACCAGAGCTTATTCCCTCAAGGTGGATAACCTTTGAAAGCGGTTGAACCACCACTTTATAGCCAATTTCGCGGACACGAAAAGCCAAATCTGTATCTTCGTAATAAGCCGGCGCAAAGGTTGGATCAAACCCATTCAGTTTTTGCCAAAGGGCTATAGGAAGGAAAATTGCTGCGCCAGAGCAGTAGTCTGTTTCGCGTAGATAGCAATATTCAGGCCGTTGAGGATCGTCGCCTCTGCCATAGTTTAGTCCGTTGGCATCATTCCAAATGATGCCGCCAACCTCTTGTAAAGATCCATCAGGGTAGTAAAGTTTAGAGCCTACCAAGCCGGCCTTTGGCTCACGCTTAAATGTTTTTACAACGCTTTCAAGCCATCCAGGCATCACGATGGTGTCATTATTTAAGAAGCAGATGTAATCGCCGGTGGCTTCCTTCGCTGCTTTGTTGCAGGTTCTCAAAAAGCCCAAGTTTTCTTGGTTACGGATATATTTAATGTTTTCTAGGTGGCTTAAAATCGGTTGTGTTAAATCAGAAGAACCATCATCGATGACAATGACCTCAAGTTCATAACCGTCTGTTGCCAGTGCCAAGGATTTGAGGCAATCAACGGTTTCAGAGATATGGTTATAAACCGGTATGACGATGCTGATTTTATCTGGCTGCGTCACATTATTTTTGAGATTTAGTAATAAGGCATCGAAGGCTTTTGTAAAAGCATCGCGAACCGTGTCTGAAGCATTTGGTTCAGTGGCATCAAAGACAGGATCCGTTTCGCGCACAGTTTTGATGTGTTCAGAGATGCTTCTATCCACTTCTTCGTAAGCCTTGGTTTCATATTCCGGCTTACCATTTTGGATGTAGTGAACGATAGGGTTCAAGTCACCGTTTAGCAACTCAGGGAATTTTTTTAGATAGCGATCAAGATTAAACTTTGTGGATGGATTGCGAGCTTCTTTCCAGCCATGATTGATAAAATGATCCAAGGGGTCAACTTTTGCTTCACGAATATCTGGGTTCTGTAATAGATAATAGGCGGAATCAAAAAGCCCACTTTTCTTAATAATCCAGCGTATTTTAATCTTCTTAAACATTTTTCCTCTGACTAAACAACTGCGACGTAAATGAAGGGTTTATCGCTTTCTAAATAGTTCTGATAGCTTTCGAAGCGGTTTGGTTATTTTCCAGCTCGTACTATCTTTATAGGCTTGTGCTTCTTCTTTTGCGGCTTTCAGTTGATTTTTCAAGACACTCGAACCAAATTCATTGCTTGATTGCAAAACTTCAAGTATTGCGCTTTGCAAGAATGTCGCGCTTGAAGCTTTTGAAGAACGGTCCACAATTCTTTCTGGTACGATATCGCCTAAGATGTCTTGCCAATTCTGAATATTGTTTTTTAACAAGTAGTGTGCTTTTACTTTGTTTTGCGCAGCCTGGGCTACTGAAGATCGCCTTTCGGGATCAGATATCAATAAGTCCAAGTATCTTATCCAATCCTCATAAGTGCTTGCTAAGAAACCATCCACACCGTGATCCACGGTGGTAGTAAAAGGCTCAAGCGCACTATAGACTCCGGGAACACCCATGGCTGCATGTTCGAAGAAATGTTTTGGACTCTTGCAATTATTACGCAGATTGTTGACCAAAGGAGCGATAAAGATATCCGCTTCTTGACTTTGATAAAAAGCCACATGTGCTTTATAGTCCAGGCTGGGCATCGGTTTCCAGCTGACATTGGGTAGTACTTCCAGATAAGCAGGAAGTTTTGGTCCGATCAGTTCAAAATGTAGCGTAGGTTTATGGTCTATAAGCAGTCTTTTTAAGACGGGAGCTATAAAATTGATATCTTCCTGGTCAGAGTCGTCACCGATGAAACATAGGTTCACCGGCCCAGCTTTTTTTAGACTAACCGCCTTGAAATGCCAAAGGGTGTCATCCAAATAATCAGGCAAAACGGTAATGTTTGGGTTGAATGGCGCGAGTGCTTCTTTTAGTTTTTGGGTGGAAGCTACAACAAGGTCTGCTTCGACTAATGCGGTTGCTGCGATGAAGTTGACATTATTATCTATTTTTTCATTTTCACACGGATCGAACAAAAGCTCATCGACGTCGTAGATAATGGGTCTGTGGTGTGCTTTAGCCGCATTTAAGATAGTGAAGAAATCATCATTGTCCCCTTCAAATTCGCGTTGAATAGCCACGACATCAGCCGATCCTACTTGGTCAGCCATATAAGCACCGTCAATAATGCCATCGATTATTGGCATACCAGCTTGATGATAGGGCGCAATGATGCGATTATGTTCGCTTGCGGTTCCTTTTTCCAAATTGCCGAAGAAAACCACCGATTTTGCATCCCTTAGCCTAAACGCTGTGGGTAAGCCCACAAACGGGATGGTTTGGTATGGTCCTGGTGAGGAAATTTGCCCTTTTGCATCAATTGCTTTCACACCGTAACCTTGTTGGGTGGTCATCAGTCCTAAGTAACGCTCCATGCCATGCGCAAGGGTGTTGTTACTGGGAATAGGTTCTTCGCCGAACTCTTCTTCAAAAAACAGGACATGCTCAAAAGGACGAAAAACTTCTGGGCGACACCAAAACATGGTTGAGGCGCTAAAGAGGTAATTTTCAGGCACGGGATTTGGAAGCTTGAATCTGTTGTTGAGGTCATCGATTACGGATTTGTTGCCGGCCAGGTAATATCGAGAGGCGATAACATTTCCTTCGGGACCCAAAAGGCCCAGTTTTGGATCGTTATCAAAAGCTTCTTTAATTGCTGTTACAGTTTCTGGCGAACCCAGTAATTTTTCATAAGCATCCTGGCGCCAGTTATTCCCCTCGTGCATATGCAGAGACATTTTGGTGTGGACTTTTACCAGGTAATCGTAGTTAAGTGGCAGTAATTTATTGATGATTTGGATGAAAGGTAAAATATCGCGACCGCGATTAATAAAGGGTATGATTGTGGCATTAGGAAAAGTGTCGTGCAGCTTCTCCAAAAGTTTGGGCTGGGTTTTGGGAGCGCTAATGTATAGGTCGCAATCATTGCCGAGGTTGCTGAGCTTTTCTGCCAATTCATCCACTAAATCGATGTAAAAAACATGAATAATACCAGCGGTATTGCTCTTTTTTTGCCATACTTGATTCAATAAGCTTTCTTCCATGTTTTGCTCTCAGGGTCAAATTGTAACAGTCCTATGTGAAATGAGACATGCTAAAAAGTATGTCAATCAACAGATCACATGGTCAGAATTTCCATAATAGCCTTTAAGCTATTTTTCCAACAGTTATGACGTAGGCCAAAGGTATCGTAGAGTTTGTCGCAATTGAGGCGGGAGACCATCGGACGGGTAGCTGGGGTGGGAAATTCGCTGCTTTTGGCACGCTCGAGGATTTTGACTTTTTGTTCCTCTTTGTGTGGGTCGAGGGCCAGGGTTTCTTCCGCCCATTCATAGCGACTACAACTGCCACTGCCGACGCTGTGATAAATGCCTCGACGTTCTTGGAGCCATTCGATGGGGTGTTCCAGCGCTTTGGCCAGCAAGAGCGCGCTGACTTCAGCTAATTCACGTGAGCTGGTAGGGTTGCTTATTTGGTCATCCACCACGCGCAGGGTTTCTTGTTGGCGCGCCCATTGTAAAACCTTGGTCACGAAACCTCCCTGGCGCATCGAGTAAACCCAAGAGGCACGTTGAATAATAGCTGCTGCACTTGTCGCCATGACTGCCAGATCGCCTTCAAGCTTGCTTTGACCGTACATGTTGAGTGGATTGGTTTCATCCGATTCGACATAGGCTTCGCCTTTTGTGCCGTCAAAAACATAGTCGGTGGAGTAGTAAAGATAGGGGATGTTCAGACGTGCGGCTTCTTCTGCCAATACGGCAGGTGAGTCGCGATTGATGGCCATGGCGAGCTCTTTTTCGCTTTCGGCTTTATCTACCGCGGTGTAGGCAGCAGGATTGACGATGACATCCGGTTTTGCTTCG
>CAZUZM010000006.1:0-39127 GCA_964624615.1 uncultured Anaerolineaceae bacterium | reverse complement strand
CAACAGACTGAAGACAGCCTGAAGGCATCCAAACAATTGGCGGATGCTTTCGATGTCCCCATTCGATTGCATGCTGCTTAAGGTCTTTTTGAATATGAGCATATCAAAGCGCGGACTGGCTTATCCCCTGTTGCGTATTTAGACAGCATTGGTTTTTTAGGGGAAAAGACCTTCATTCCCCACTGTTTGTACGTTTCTGGCTCGCCTTATGTTGACGAAAAAGGCGATGAGGATTTGGATATCCTGCTCGAAACGGGTACGTCGGTTATCCATTGTCCTTTGGTTTACGCACGCAGCGGGAAGGCGATGCAGAGCTTTGGGCGTTTTCGACGTAAAGGCATCAACCTAACGATGGGCACGGACACTTTCCCGCCCGATATGGTTGAAAACATCAAGATTGGTTCATTGTTAGCTAAATATGTTGATGGCGATTGTGTTGAAAACAGTGTGTTGTCTTATTATGAGGCGGCAACTTTAGGTGGGGCCAGGGCTTTGGGTCGGGATGATCTGGGACGCTTGGCGGTTGGCGCGAAAGCCGACATGATTGTCATTGACCTGCAGGATTTTGAACTGGGTGTTTTAGGCGAGCCGTTGACCAGTGTACTAATAAACGGAAATGGGCGATTGGTTAAAACGTCGATCATCAATGGACGTGTGGTAATGCGCGATCGGGTTATTCCTGGTGTTGATTTGGAAGAGCTTACCGAAAAAGCCCAAAGCATCTTCGAGCATATGAAGCATAGCTATTTATTGCGTAGTACGAACAGCAGTATGACTAAAGACAGTTTTTTCCCACGCGATAAAGTGCTTAGGCATGATGAGTTGGTCATAAAGGGTTCTTAAGCTCTGTGTTATGAAGCTATTAAAACCACCAAAAGAAAAATATTTCCAGTATAGTGAAATAATCTTGTAAATAGTGGAAAGTTTACTGTATAATGAAAGCAAGGATAGGCAGGTGATCTATGATAAAACGACCTTTATACCTAAAACGGATTGAAACCATGATTGACACTGAGTTTATTAAAGTCATTACTGGCGTTCGTCGGTCTGGGAAAAGTTATCTTTTGCTTATGGTTAAAGATTTTTTATTGGAACATGGTATCAAAGAAGATCAGATAATCTATATCAATTTCGAGAATCCAGAGAATGCAAGTCTACTGAGAGAAAACCAACTGTACGAATTTGTAAAGGCTAAAAAACCCGCATCAGATAAGGTGTATTTGCTTTTTGATGAAATTCAAGAGGTGAATGAATGGCAAAAGCAGGTCAATGGCATCCGGGTTGCTTTTGACTCTGACATTTACCTTACTGGATCGAATGCTTCATTGCTTTCTGGGGAATTAGCTACATATTTGACCGGACGTTTTGTGGAGATAAAGATGCTTCCCCTCAGCTTTTCTGAGTATCTGATGTTTAAGCATTTGGATATTGCAGAAGGTAATCGGTTCTTAGCGGATTATATTCAATTTGGTGGATTTCCTTCGGTTGTTTTACAGGACGATGCGCAGCTAAAAAAAGATGTGCTCAATGGCATTTACCAGAGTATTCTTTGGAGGGATATTGCGTTTCGATCTGAGGTTAGAGAACCCGCCATGTTGGAACGAATAGCTCTATTTTTGATAGATAATATTGGAAATTCGATTACGACAAATAAAATTGCTAATACAATCAGAAGTAGTGGGAAGAAAATTAGCAATACGACAGTTGACGCCTATTTAAACCTGCTTGAAGACTCCTTTTTGTTTTATAAATCTCAACGATATGACATACGTGGTAAGGAATATCTAAAAAGCCAAGCTAAATATTATGTCTCTGATTTGGGCATTGTGTTGTCGGCCCTCAAAAAGACTCAATCGAATCGTGGATCAAAAATTGAGAACTTAGTCTTTTTGGAACTTATACGTCGAGGCTATGAACCTTTCGTTGGCAAGTACGATACTAAAGAGATTGATTTTGTAGCCCTCCGCTCAGATCAAACTTTATATATTCAAGTTACGGACCAACTTCCTAGTGATAGTAATCGGGAAACGGATAATTTGCTCTTTCTACCAACTGGACACAAAAAAATTGTCATCACTAACAACTGGGAAAATGTTGGCAATGTGAACGGGGTTGAAATCATCCACGTTGTTGATTTTTTGTTGAATGAAGCTTTAATCCGTACTTAGGGTCTTATCCGCTTGAGGAATAGTCACCTTGGTTGCTGACTGGGCCTTTTTGTTTTCGTTCAAAGGTAAGTATTGTTTACTAAGCTGACAAGAACCATTGTGAGTGCCCTTTATTCATCGGTATTTGGGTTGGGGTTTTTGCCGCAAAGGGAATCTGGTTTTTGCTTTTAATTCTGATAAGTGCAACGCTTTTACATTCGTTTGGACAATGCTTCTTCTCTGTGAGCTAACGACTTTAAGGTTTTTTAATTTGAACAAAACCCCAATAACTTCAAGAGAAAAAGACATACAACCTGTAAACCATTTCGTATTGCGCATAGCAGAATTGTATTTGATGCCAAATTGGCGAGTACTGCGAAACCCTGCCAATTTTTCTAAGGTATTTGAGCAAGAGGATTGCGTTTGAAGTATGATTTATCCAATACTTATACAACCATAAATTATTACAGGAGATCGAGACATGGATATCAAGGCTGAGGCCATAAAGCTTTTTAATGAAACCTGGGATTTGCTGGATAAGACAGAGCGAACTGATGACGACAAGCGCTTGATGTTACACAAATCGCATACCTCCTTTTACCTTTGGACATTGGTTGGTGAAATGGTCAATCATGCCCGTGGCGAGTGGCAGGTATCTCATGTTTATGCAGTTTTAGGCGAGGGTGATCTGGCTTTACTTCATGGTCAAAAATCACTTGATCTGTGCTTGGAGCATGGTTTTAAGGGACTGGATTTGGCATTTGGCTATGAGGCTGTTGCCCGGGCTTATGCCGTCTTGGGTGACATCGAGCAGGCTAAGGTTCACAAAGATTTAGGTTTAAAAGCCTGTGAAACCATAGATAACAAACAAGACCGTGATTATGCCAAAGGCGAAATCAACGGTATTGTCATCTGATTTTGGAGATGTGAGGAAGCTGAATGGTTAAAAACCAAGACCTATGTCATATCAATGCCATTAGCCTGTATGTAGCGGATATCTCACGTAGCAAGGCGTTTTACCAAAAGGTTTTTAAAGCTCCCATTGTTTATGAAGATGAGCAAAATGTCGTATTAAAGTTTGGGACACTCTTTCTAAACCTTTTAGACATGCGGCTAGCCTATGCGCCGACGAGTCCCGATCGGGGTCCCTTGCCATTGGAGATAAATATTTGGGTAGAGGATGTTGACTCAGCTTATGAAGCATTGCTAAAGCGCGGCGTAGTCTTCCTTGAACCGCCAAAGGATCAACCATGGGGTATGCGCAATGTGACTTTCTTCGACCCTGATGGTCATCGTTTTGAACTGGCACGAAAAATAGACTCCTAAAAGATATGACTAAGTCACTGTAAGCAGTTGTAAATTCGCATCTGGCATTTAAAAATGGTATAACAGTGCCAGGAGTTTGAGCTATGGCAGATTATGACATTATTACCCATCCTGACCCGTTTTTACGGCGTAAGGCTAAAAAAGTGACATCATTTGATAAGGATTTTCAATCCTTAATCGACGATATGTTTACCATCATGCGAGAGGCGCCTGGTGTTGGCCTTGCCGCACCACAGATTGGTGTGAGCCAACGTATCGTGGTTGTGGAATATGCCGACCCAGAGATCGAAGATGCGAAACCCAAGACCTTTGTGCTGGTAAACCCCGAAATCATTAGCCACTCTGAAGAGACCACCGAAGACCTCGAAGGCTGTCTTTCAGTCCCTGGTTTGGTGGGCATGGTTGAGCGTTGGGACGCCGTCACCGTCAAAGCCCAAAACCGCCATGGTAAATCCGTGAAAATAAAAGCAGAAGACTGGCTGGCACGCATTTTTCAACACGAGATGGATCACTTGGACGGTGTTTTGTACATTGACAAGGCTACTGAAGTTTTTGAACCCACCCCTGAAGAGGCAGCCCAGATTAGAGACTAATGCACCTCAAGCGCCTATCTTTGACCCATTTCCGCACCTTTTCCCGTCTGGACATTGAAACGCCCAGGCGGGTGCTTTTGTTTACTGGTGCGAACGCACAGGGTAAAACAACCATTCTTGAAGCCATTGCCTACCTGGCAAATTTTTCATCCTTTCATGCCAGCAATGATCGCCAATTGCTCGACTTTAATATGCCAAATGAAGCCATTATGGTGGGGCGTATTATTGGTGAGTTTGAAAAAGGCGGGAGCGACCATACGATTGAAGTTCGCTTTATTCAGGAATTCAACCCGCTCAACCCGCAAGGCCGTTTTAGAAAACAGGTTTTGCTGGATGGTGTGCCGAAACGCATTGGTGAACTTTATGGGCAGTTTAATGTGGTCTATTTTTTACCGCAAATGGCACGCATAGTAGAAGGATCACCTTCAGACCGCCGCACCTATCTTGATGAAATTCTTTCGCAAATCGAGCCGGGATATGCGCGTAATCTTTATCTTTTCAACAAAGCCATCACCCAACGGAACGCCTTGCTCAAAACCCTTTTTGAAAGCAATGGCGATTTGACGCAGCTGGAAGCCTGGGATGATTTGCTCGCCCAACATGGTGCTGTCATCATGCATGGGCGAATTCGTGCCTTGGATGAGCTTGAACGTCAGGCTTTAGGCATTCATCATCGCCTGACTCGTGAAGCGGAAGTTTTGCGCTTTGTCTATCAGCCTGGTTATGATCCAGACCCTGGCCAAAATGGTCAGTTAGACTTGGCGATCGCAACCGACAAATCCTTTGTGGGGTTTAGCATTGAAGAGCTTGAAAAGGGATACAAAAAGGCACTTATCTCTAATCGACGGAAAGATTTACAACGTGGTGTAAGCACCATCGGTCCCCATCGGGATGAGTTTCGCTTTTTGAGCAATGGCATAGATTTGGGCTTTTATGGATCACGCGGCCAAACCCGCAGTGCTTTACTTTCGCTAAAATTTTCAGAAGTAGCCTGGATGAAGATGCGAACCGGAGAATCACCTGTGCTTTTGCTGGATGAAATTATGGCTGAACTGGACCCGCAACGGCGTGAAGATTTGCTATCCATTGTGGATGAAGTCGATCAAGCCATGTTGACGACCACTGATCCCTTCATGTTTCCTGCAGATTTCCTTAATCGATGCGAAACATGGGAGGTTCATGAGGGTTTGGTCCACAAAAAAGCCCAGGCTTGACGCCCAGGCTTCGTTACTCATTTACTTTTTACAAAACTATTCGATATTTTGTATCGGTTGAAGATAATCCTTCGCTGCATCAAAACAGATTAGCGTTGTTTCAAAATCTATGTCTGTTGCGGTAGTATTGGTCACCTCAAAGAGCCAGCCATTTAGGGTTGGTCGGTTGATGGTTATGGGCAACAGGTGAGGGTTGGCAAAAGTTGCACCCATGGCCAATCCCGAGCCACAACGCTGGTCGATTTGTTTCGTTTCTCCGGCTGCCAGCGTAGTGGTTTTTGACGTGGCGTTGCGGTTCATGTAGGTTGCCTGGTAAAGACCGATAGCTTGTAACAAGACGGTTTTGTCTTCTGGGCTTGTGTTTCGGACCTTGATGGCAGCCAGGGTGTTGCCAGCCTCAAGCCCTAGAAGATTGATGGCATTGGTATTTCCGAAACTGTAGCCCATTCCCGTGATTTGACCCCCGGTCGTAAGTGACAGGTCGGTGTCTTGATTTGCCGGTGCGGTTGCATTCTCAAACCGGATGTCCATTTTCATGCTGGGATCAATTAAACAGGTAGCATGGACACTGATGCGCTGGGTGTTGCCGCTTTCGTTCACAGCGGTAATCAACCAACCATTCGCCACCACTTGACTGCTTCGAATGGTTATACCGCGGGTGGCGGTGTAGCCACCACTCACAACTTGACCACCAGTATCGTCACAAGAAACGCTCAGGTCCAGGGTCTCACCTTTTGCGATGTCTTTGGGATTCATGACGACAACCGTCGATGGCGCTGGAACAGCGGTTGGTTCTGTCGTCGGCTCAATGGTTGGACTTGGCATTAAAGTGGGTGTGACGGTTGGACTAGGTGTAGCGGTTGGTGTATGTGTGGGTACTAATGTCGCAGTAGGTGTGTTTGTAGGTTGTTTTGTCGATGTTGGTTTTTTAGTCGCCGTTGGACTGGCAGTTGGCGTGGGTGTTGGAATGATAATGTCAAATCTGAGTTCAGTGTCTAGCAATGACCCTTTATCAGATTGGATCTTCCAAACACCGTTGTAGCCACCCGGATAGTCGGGTGCGGTGAGTTCAAGGGCAATATCGATGACTTCTCCAGACCGAACCGTTCTTAACGCGCTCGGAGAGTTGCCACCCAGTAGGCTACCGCTGATATATACCACTTTGTAATCCACCCAATCACAACTTCCGTTGTTGTGAACCCGCCAGCTTTTGGTGAACTTTTGATTAGGTTTGAGTTCTGTCCCTGCAGGGATGCTCAAATCCGCCAATAAGGTGGCTGCCACAGTACAGTTTTCCTTGGTCGGTTCAATGGTTGGTGTGGGTTGGTTAGCTTCCTGGCTAGGCTCAGGTGTGATGGCGCTTGGGGACTCGACAATGGTCACAGCTATTTTCGCGCTGGAGAAAGCTTTGCCCGAACGATTGTAAGCACGCACTTCAAGCATGGTGGGCCCCAAATCGATGGGTGTCCAGGGAATGGTTGGCGAGTTGCTTTGCACTTGGGCGGCAGTAGCACTTTGGACCATTAACTTGTTAGCCCAGAGTTCTACGCGCGACCACGTTTCTTTGCCGCTGATGACAGCATTGACGAAAACCTGGCGCGAAAGATAAAAAGTGTCACCGGTTTTTGGCTGGCTGATTTCAACGCTAAGCTCGGGTTGTCCATTATTGGAACATGAACCAAGCAAAACTATAATGATCACGACGACCAGCGTGGTAAAGCCGGCAATGAATGGGATGGCGTTTTTCTTCATAATCTCTTCCTTCAATACTTGTAAGAAGTAAAGATAGAACGTTTATTAGGTAAAAAAGTTCCTGTTCAGGTTGATCTATAAGCCGTATTCTGTCGTGGATACGCATCTATCTAGGCAAATTGTCACCAACCTGCTCATGCGGTCTACCCGGAAATCAAATGAGCCGAGCTAACTCTCTTTCCTGTTTGACCTTGCACCGGATGGGGGTTACCTGGCCGTGCCTGTTACCAAACACGCCGGTGGTCTCTTACACCACCTTTTCAACCTTACGTTCGAAAACGCGGACTGTTTCTGTGGCCCGATCCAGAAGCTTTCACCTCTCCAGGTGTTACCTGGCATCCTGCTCTGCGGTGTACGGACTTTCCTCACTCCAGGACGAGCGCGCGTGTCCGACCAACCTGAACAAATTAATCATAGCAGAAATCGTGAGTGATGTCCACGAAAGGAAAGAATGCAGAGGTATTTTGGTACATAGAAAAACGTTTTTTGTGTCCGATTAAGTTGACGTTTTGTCGGGTTTGGGTATAATTCTCTTTTGCATATTGTAGGAGGCAGAATTGAACCCATTAATTAATATCTCAATGATCATCGTGGCTATCGCTCTCATCGTCAGCATTTTGCTGCAGAGTAAGGGTGTAGGCCTTGGTGGTTTAGCTGGTGGTGACACTGGTGGCGTCTATACTCAACGCAGAGGCATCGAAAAAGTGATGTTCTATATCACAATCAGCTTAAGTGTTGTGTTTATCATCCTCGCCCTGTTGAGTGTCATTTTGACCAAATAGTTAGGCCCTGGTTTTCAGGCCTAGCGACAATTCTATATGGAGGATTAAGACGACTCGCCTGGCGCAGGTCGTCTTTTTTTCTAAGATGAAACAATTTCGCTGGCAATTACTTATCGTCTTGATTACTGCGTTAATCGTAGGCTTGATATTGGCTTTCTTTCAATCCAAGCCTGCTGCACCAGTTGTTGAAAAACCTAGCCCTATAAGTGGCGGAACATATACCGAAGCCTTGGTAGGACAGTTTTCCCGTCTGAATCCCATTTTGGATCATTTCAATCAGCCTGACCGTGATGTTGACCGGCTTTTGTTCAGTCGGCTTATCAAACACGATCGTAACGGTAAACCGATGGCGGAACTTGCTCAAAATTGGACGGTTTCAGAAGATGCCACACACTTTAAATTCTTTTTGAACCAAAAAGCTGTTTGGCACGACGGCGTCCCTGTAACCAGTCATGATGTTGCGTTCACGGTCAAATTACTGCAAAGTGGCAGCCCCTATCTCGCGCCGCATTTACGTGACCTTTGGCCAAAAGTGCAGGTTTTGGTGCATGGTGACGATACCATCGAGTTTGTTTTACAAGATAGTTTTGCCCCTTTTTTGGATTATTTTAGCTTCCAGATTCTGCCTTCCCACTTATTGCAAGTTGAAACAGTGGAAGAGTTAATTGATCACCCTTTTACGCTTAAACCTGTTGGATGTGGTCCATATCGGTTTAGTAAGCTCATTATTGATAATAATGTTATCAAGGGTATCGAATTAGAAGCTAATGAAATGTACTTTGATGGACGTCCTTTTATTGAAAAAGTTACTTTCCGGTATTTTTCAGGACGAGAAGAAGCTTTGCAGGCCTATTTGGCTGGCGAAGTTGACGGTATTTCTTCTGTTTCCGAAAATGAAATCAGCCGTGTGTTAGCGCAGCAAGGTTTAAACCTTTACTCAAGCCGCGAAGCTCATTTGACCACACTGTTTTTGAATAACGCCAATCTTGAAGCACCATATCTTAAGGAAGGTGATTTTCGTAAAGCTTTGATGGCAGCGGTAAACCGCCAAGGTATGGTTGATGAAGTGTTAATGGGTCAGGGCGTTTTGGCTGTGGGTCCATTTTTGCCGGATAGTTGGGCATATTATGATGGACAAATACAATACCGATATGACCCAGATCTTGCCCGACAACTGGTTGCCGCGTTAGGAATGAAACTTAATGAACAGAATATGTTAGTCAACGCGGATGGACAAACCGTAAAGCTAAAGCTTTTGGTACCTGAAGATACGCGATTCCAAAATCTGGCGCAAATTGTGGAAAGAAACTGGCGCACGGTCGGCTTGGACGTTGAACTCGTGATGAAGCCCTATGACCAGGTCTTGGCTGATTTGGAAGCCCGCAATTACCAGACAGCTTTGATAAACATTGATTTTTCTAACACGCCTGACCCTGATCCGTATCCTTTCTGGAGTGAAGCCACTGCAATTGAAGGACAAAACTATTCTGGTTGGGTCAACGGCACTGCCAGTGAGTATATCGAACAAGCAAGGGTTATTAGCGATCTTGAAATGCGCACCAAACTCTATCGTAATTTCCAGGTGCTTTTTGCTGAAGATTTGCCGTCATTACCCTTGTTCTTTTCGGTTTACAACTATGCGGTCAAGGACTCGATCCAAAATGTTTCCATGGGTCCGGTTTATGACCCAAGTGACCGGTTTAACACCATCGGCGAATGGTATATTCGCACTGGCGCACCAGAACAAACCAATTAATCACTTGTAAGGAGCTGACATGGCAAGACATTCCAAACGTAACCCAATTGGTTTTACCGATTTGATTGGTGCCTCAGGTGTCAGTAAAACGGACCCACGGATTCAAACCAACGGCGCAATTGATGAAGCCAGTGCTGCTCTTGGCATGGCACGCGCATTGATGCGTGATAAAGAAGCCGCCGCGATCTTGAAAAGAAGCCAAGCTGACCTTTCAATGCTGATGGGTTATATTGCAAGTGTCAACACCGACCAAACCTACTTTGAGATACCGGAAAAATTTTTTGAAAAGGAATTGGCCGCGCTTGAAGAACACCTTTTTCAAGTGGAAGCGCAAACAGAATTTCCAAAGGTCTTTGTTTTTCCCGGTGACAATCCAGGAGAAGCTGCCTTAGATGTGGCTCGAGCAACGGTGCGTAGAGCCGAAAGAACGCTGGTTGCTTTCTTTTCAAGTGAAGCTATTAAACAAGAAGCGGTTCTGCAATACATGAACCGCTTGTCGAGTTTGTGTTATGTTTTTAGTCTGGCCGAGGCCTCAACAGATTAAACCTTTTTGTTGTTAGTTGGATTCTCCAAGGGCTTCTTTAACCGCCGGTACCAATTGATTCATATACACCAATTTACTATTGACGATAAAGCTGGGTGTGCCAGTAACATTGTTGCCATCTGCTAAACCTTTCGTAACAGCAATGCGTTGAACCGTTTCTGGATTAACAAAGCATTTTTCAAATGTGCCCATATCTGCGCCGACACGTTTAGCGTACTCAAGAATTTTTCCGTCCGCCAGGTCGTTCACGCCAGCGACACTTCGAAATACTTCATCCTTGAAGGCGAAATAGATATTTTGTTCTGCGGCACAATAAGATGCTAAAGAGGCTTTGTAGGTTGGATCTTGTTCATTCCAAGGATAGGGGTAGGCGGTGTAATAAACCTTGCCGGTGTCGACGTAATCCTTGATGAAATCGGGCTCGTGCTCCAAAGTGAAGGTCTTACAATGGCTACAGGAGTAGTTAGAAAATTCAACTACTTTGACCGGCGCATTAGGATCGCCAACGCTCATACCTTGTTCATTGGCCAAGGTCATTTTAGTACGGGTTAAACGTAAAACCAAAACCACAG
The DNA here is from genome assembly GCA_964624615.1 of uncultured Anaerolineaceae bacterium. GTDB lineage: Bacteria > Chloroflexota > Anaerolineae > Anaerolineales > Anaerolineaceae > Mesolinea. The sequence continues at coordinate 28,441 of CAZUZM010000006.1, read as the reverse complement.
CAACAATCACAATTAAAAGCGCTAAAATCCCAAGCGCGATTTTAATATTTTGCTTTTTCTTCTGTTCTTTTTGGGAACGGACTAGCTCGCGTTCACTCATTTTCATGCTATACCTCTTTTTATGTTTTTCAGAGCAGATTATACCTGAAACCAACTGGCATTAGCTAATCACCTGTTTTTAAAGCGTAGACAGGCAGTGTGTGGTCCAATTGGCGAAAGCCGATTTTATGATAAAGGGCTTGAGAGATTTGGTTAGCGCGGTTGGTGTTGACGCTAAAGCGATCCGTTCCTTTGGCGAGTCCATCCATAACCAAGTTTTTTATCATTGTGCCAGCTAATTGTTGACCTTGAAAAGCTGGCTCAACGGCTATTCGCGAAAGGTGTTGATGATCAAAGATTCTTTCACTCATCAAATACGCAACGGCTTGGTTTTGGTAGAGTGCGATCTGGTTGATATTACTTAGTTCCAAACACCTCGTTAAATTGGCTTTGCCAAGTTGCCACATGGGGTGAAAGGCATTGTGGTCAATGCGATAAATATCTTCCAAATCCTCATTTTGGATAACGTGAAAACTAAAAGGGCTTTCTATTGAATTGGACGGTGGGTAAAGGTTGTTGATGCTTTTTGCATCCATATGCATGGTTATGATTTCGTCATGGAAAATGAATGATTCGTTTTCCAAAAGACGTTGAACCCATTCATGCATAGCTAAGGCGAAAAGGATAGATATGTTTTGGGATTTTAAGCCCTCTCGTGCACCTTCCAAGAGGATGTTAAAAGCTGTGGCATGGTGAAAACTTTGGCTACAAGCAAAATAACGCACCCATGCCACGTGAGGATTTTCATTGGCGCAGGATAACATTGCCAGAATTTGACCATTTTCCATGAGGGTGTAACTTAATTCGGAGGAAATCCAGGTCTTACTAGCCACCCAATCCAAATGGTTGAACTGTAAATGATGCCCATTGAGAAAAAAGGTTTGTTGATCTATGTCTAAACTTTTGGAGGGATAAACCTTTGTTGTCATATTTGTTTGCGCAAGTTTATGGTTTGCTAAATACGCATTCGCCAGCCACAAAAGTCATTTCCGGCTGAATTGTGTGAAGGTGAGATACTGGCAGGTCGAATGGATCTGTTTCTAATACAATAAAATCGGCGTTAGAACCGGGCTTTAAGGTTCCCGTTTGTCGCTTGTCATTGAAAAAATGCGCAGGGTTGACAGTCATGCCCTGCAGGGTATCGCGTAAACTGAGTTTCTCTTCGGGATACCAACCATTGGGTCGTGGTTCACCGCTAAGGGTTTGGCGTGTGACGGCGGCATATAAGGTGTGGAATGGGTTGGGGAGCTCAACCGGGGCATCCGTGCCGAGCATGAGCATTGCCCCACTTTCTAAAAGCGATTGATAAGCATAAGCCGTTTCGCAACGGTCACCCCAAAACTGGGATGCGGTTTTGTAATCCGAGGTGGCATGCACGGGTTGGACTGATGCGATAATGCCCAAATGATGAAAACGGGGCAGATCCTCGGGGTGCATCGCCTGAATATGCTCAATGCGGTGCGGTAGAAGCTGATTTGCGCCTTCTTGGCACCTCGTTTGTAATTGTATGGCTTCTATGGCATCAAGGCACGTTTTGGTTGCCAGGTCACCAATGGCATGGATGCTAAGCGACCATCCTTTTTCAGCAACTTTTTTGCCAATCTTAGAAATTTCTTCCTCTGACATCAAGAGCATGCCCCGGTTTTGACTGTTTTCATAAGGTTCAAGCATCGCGGCGCTTTGGGGACCCAAGGCACCGTCGGCAAATAGCTTGAGCCAACCTGGGCTGATAAAGGGAGCATGGTCAAGTTTCTCGCGCCAGTTTTCATCCAAAACACGTGCCAGACTGTTCACACGCAGGTTTTTGGTAACCCGCAATCGCAACTTATCCTCATCGTTCAGTTTGAACAACGCTTCCGCAAGCGGAATATCATCAAAATCGTGAACGGCGGTAATGCCTAAGCTGTGTAGATAGCTTTGACTTTTGAGGAGGTCCTGAGCGAGTTGATCAGTGCTGGGCTGGGGAATGCGTTCACTGACTTTAGAAATAGCGTTTTCCAACAAGATGCCGTTTGGGCTACCCTTTGCGTCGCGGAAAAAGCTGCCAGCCTCTGGGTCAGGGCTATTTGCATGGATGCCGGCATGGTGCATTGCCAGACTATTGACCCAAGCTGCGTGCAAGGACTTAGCATGGATTAAAACAGGATGTTGGGAGGAGACTTCATCCAGTTCTTGGGCAGTACCATATTCGGGTGGTGACCAATCGTTTTGGTTAAACCCATAGCCGATTATCCAATGTCCAGCAGGTGTACTTTCCGCACGCTGCTTAACCTTGTGAAGGATATCCGCTTTACTTAGCCCTTCACAGTTGATGGCACTCAGCTGAAAGGCAAGTTGTTCGAGGTGGATGTGGGCATCACATAGCCCCGGCCATACGGTTTTGCCTTTGAGATCTATTCTCTCAGCTTCCGAACTGAGGCGTGTCAGGATGTCTTGATGGTTTCCAATCGAACGAATGATGCCATTTTCAATGACGATGGCTTCGCAAGGTTCGCTGGTCCAATCGGTATAGATACGTCCATTAAACAGAACGAGGGTTTTAGTCATAAAGACCAAACTTGTCGGTTATCGCATTGAGTTCTTCATCTGAATAGAAGAAAATGGTAATCGAGCCGCCGTTTTTGCTTTTGACGAGGTTGACCTTGGTATGGAAGAATTGCCGCAGCTCGTTTTCGAGGGAAACCAATATGGGTTCTCGGGGTGTTGCGGTGGATTTTGCCGGACCACGACCGAGGAGTTTGTTAACTAAAAGTTCAGATTGACGCACATTCAAGCCCAAGGACAAGATGGTTTCCATGGCACTTTCCATTGCGCGGGCGTTGGGAAGTGCTAAGAGCGAACGTGCGTGACCTTCGCTGAGCACACCATTGAGGAGGTTTTGTTGCACCAGTGCCGGCAAGTTGAGTAAGCGCAAGCTGTTGGTCACCGCTACGCGGCTTTTGCCAACCCGTTGAGCAACTTCTTCATGGGTTAACGAAAAATCGTCCACCAAGCGTTGAAAAGCACGCGCGCGTTCAAGCGGGTTTAGGTCTTCGCGCTGGACGTTTTCAATAATGGCAAATTCTAGCTGTTCCTGTTCGGTGGCAGTGCGCACAACGGCCGGTACTTCTATGAGCCCAGCTATTTTTGAGGCACGCAAACGGCGTTCACCCGCGATAAGGATATAGCGATCTGGTCCATCATTAATGACGATTAAAGGCTGAATGATGCCATGCTCACGAATGGAGTTGGCGAGGTCCTCGAGGTTTTCTTGATTAAAGGTTTTACGCGGTTGGTGCGGGTTAGGTCGAATTTGCTCGATGGGAATCATTGGTATTTGACTTGAGGTTTGCGTGCTTTGGGTGGTTTTTTCGTCTTGCCAACCAGGAATGAGCGCGCCTAAACCTTTGCCTAAGCCTGTTGTTTTAGCCATGTTTTTTCTCCGTAAGTATTTCAAATCCGTCCGCCTTCATGACTTCTCGGGCGAGAGCGTCATAGGCTTTTGCACCCGTTGAGTCTGGCGCGTAAAAAGAAATGGGCATCCCAAAGGAAGGTGCTTCTGCCAGGCGAACACTGCGCGGGATAAAGCTTTCAAAAACCTGGTTTGGGAAGAATTTTTGTACCTCAGCCCGCACATCAGCGCTCAGGTTGGTTCTGCCATCAAACATGGTGAGCAAAACGCCCCGGATGGTGAGGTCAGCAAAGAGGTTTTGGCGGATGCGTTGCAGCGTTTGTGTGAGCATGCCGAGCCCTTCGAGCGCCAGGTATTCGCATTGCACCGGAATGATTACGCCGTCTTTCGCAGCAATCAACCCATTGAGGGTGAGTAAACCGAGAGAAGGCGGGCAGTCAATAATGATGTAATCATACCGGTCTTCGAGTTCATCGAGGACGTTTTTTAGGCGTTTTTCGCGGTCTTTGAGGTCGATGAGTTCAATTTCAGCACCAGACAGGTTGACTGTTGATGGAATAAGGGAAATTTTGAAGCGTGGGTGGTGAAGGATGATGTCATTTGCCTGACCGGTGCCAATCAGCACTTCATAGGTTCCGGCCCGAAGATTTTGTCTTTCGACACCCAGGCTGGCGGTTGCGTTGGCTTGCGGGTCAAGGTCAACGATGAGGACACGCATGCCCAATTCACCGAGTTTTGCACCGAGGTTAATGCTGGTGGTCGTTTTGCCCACGCCACCTTTTTGATTGACGATTGTGTAAATTTTAGACATAAAAAGCCTGTTCTAAAGCCAGTTTTCCGGCTTGGTGGATTTCTTCTTGCTTAGGAATACTATCAAGCCATTCGCGTGTCACGGAGCGGCTGGCCAATTCAACCGCAAAAGTTGCGGCTTGGTATGCGTTTCGATGATGGAAATAATGATGGAAAAAGCAGGCAGCAAAAATGTCGCCGGAACCGGTATCATCGATGAGGTTTACCTTCGGAGCAGCGAAGTGCTTACGGTCGTTTTGCCAAAATACGAACGCTCCTTTTTCGCGCTGGGTGAGGACGAGCACAGGGACAAGCTTTGCCAAGCGTTCAGCCTCAGCCATATCGCCTTGAATGTCTTCGATACTCAGGACGACGATATGCGCATAGGTTAGCCATTCATCAAGCGCTGCGAGAGTCTTGGGGTGGATGAGACCGTTATCATCAGCCTGGCGCATCCAACCTTGGGGCGTCAGACAAACCAAACTGTTTGGAAAGCGGGAAAGCATCTGAGGGTCAACATCATCCATGACCGGCGCAATGTGCACCAAAGCCGGGTTTGCCCAGTTTTCGGGCAGCGATGTATCTTTTAGCTGGGTTGCTTGGGAGTATAGATACTGTAAACGACCCTCCTCTTCTGGAATGTTGCGGAAGACAGTTGCCTTTTCGCTGGGGATGTTAATGATGTTCAGGGCACTAATCGCTTCAAGGTCAACTTTGGCTGGCGCGCTGGTCAAAACGTTGACAACAGCCCCCAATGCTTTGGCAGTTAATCCAGAATACGTCGTTGTACCGCCAAGACGAAACTTGCCATCAGGCTGAAGGTCTTGGGTGACATGACCGATAATGAGATAATCCGTTTTCTTGTGTTCTAATGAATCCATAACCAGAGCTTCAAGAGCCCTCCTTGGACAAAAAATTATAGCATGGATTACCTCGGAAATGACTAAACGGTTGAAGCACTTTTAGGTTCTGGAAGCATAATAAAGCAGAAAGGGCTGGTCTAGTGCCCAGCCCTTTCCCTTTTTACCCTAAACTTTTTGAAATGGCTTAGGGCTTATTTTTTTCGCCCCCGTTTGATTCGTAGTGCTTTCGAATATTATCCAGAAACTTTTCATCCACTATCCCCAGTTTTCGGTATGAAAGCACGGTATCGCTCATCATCGTGAAGTTCATTTGGGTTCCTTTAGCGCTTGGAACGTAGTTAGCTACACGGTCTTCGTTGATACCATAGTTTCTTGCGGTTTCAACTGCGTCGATGTTAGCGCCCAAGAATATGAATTCCCATTGGGCAGCCTGTTTTTGCTCTTCGATCAAGGCCTTGATTTGAGTTGAGCTGAATTCACGGCTGGCATTTTCGTAACCATCGGTAATGATGACAAAAATGACTTTGTCTGCGCGGTATGGTTCATTGGTGTTCGCTTGAACCTGTTTGATTTTGTGAATGGTTTTTCCAATGGCATCCATCAAGGCGGTGTAGCCACTGACTTGATACTCTTTTTGTGTCATGGCGTTAACTGCTTGGATGTCAATGCGGTCATGCAAGAGACTGTAATGGTGGTTGAACAAAACCGTTGTGAGGCGGCACTCGCCTTCAGTTGCTTTCTGCTTAGCCAGCATATCATTGAAGCCATGGATGGTCTCTTCTTCCAATCCGTTCATTGAGCCGCTTCTATCGAGGATAAACACGAGTTCAGTTAAGTCTTTTTTCATTTTATTGCTCCTTGTTTCTTTATTGTCTATAGTATAGAAAATAGGTAGCTGAATTGGGTCGCTTTACAAGCGACATTTTTTTAGGGAAGGGTGGAAGAATATTTATACGCCTAGTAAAGGCAGGTCGTAGGAATAAAGCATTTCGTTGATCAAATAAATATCAAAAATGCTGTTCACAATAAAGTACTCAATGATGATGTCAAAAAACTGACTGTTTGAAAGGGCGTAGCCGGCACGATTGAGCAGGTCTTGTGTTTGGTCCAAGTTGAGTTCTAAGGCGATTGCCAGGGCAATAATATTCTTTTTACTCGGCAGGTAATGTTTGCTCGATCGAATTTTTGAAAAGAGCTTACGGTCCATATTGGCACGTTTATATACTTCGACGTCTGTTTTACCCTTGCTGTCGATCAGGTGGAACAGTTGGGTTGAAAAAGAGTCTTCCAGTTTCTTAAGATGGTTCTCAAGCTCTTTTGCCGGCTGATCAGGTTTCGCTTGAATGGTCACCAAACTGAAGTGAGGGGCTGAAATCATTGGGAAATCGCGGTCGATTTCTTTCCTAAATGGCCTTTTAGCAGCAAACCTCTCGCTGTGATTGAATCGCTCTACGACAAAGGCCGAAACATCGTCGTATATGTTCAATTGTCTGGAACGATTAGGTTTGCCAAAGATCGTCAGGTAAACATCCATTTCGTGTGTTTCAAGGAAGGACAGGATGGTGGAAACAGCCACACCCAGGGCTTCATTCTGAGGATAACCATAGATGCCGCTTGAAATCACGGGAAAAGCGATGCTTTCAATCCCTTTGTCGTGTGCCAGGTGCAAAGCGTTTTGATAACAGGCGCGGAGTAACGCTTCGCTTTCTTGTGGCGGGTAGTCTTTGTAGATCGGACCAGCGGTGTGGATGACGTATTTGGCAGGCAGTGCAAAGCCTGGCGTGATGACAGCCTCTCCGGTTTTAATCGGTGCCAGTTCGTTGCAACTGGCTTGGAGCTCTTTTGGACCGGCCGCATTAAAGATAGCACCACAAACACCCCCGCCCATTTGCAAAGCTATGTTTGCAGCGTTGACGATTGCCTCAACGTCTATTTTAGTGATGTCTTTGCGAATGATTTTGAATGGCATGTCTGGGGCTTCTTATGGGTTGGTTTGGGTCAAACGCTTTATGACCAGGAGTGTGGTGTCATCACTGGTTGGGGCATCCGCGCGGAAAGCCTTGACATGGGTTTCGATGATTTCAAGTAGTTCTGGGGCGTTTGCTTTGATGCCTTTTGATAACGTGCGTTCAAACCGTTGATTGCCGAAGGGCATGCCCTCAGGGTCAAACGTTTCAGTGATGCCATCGGTGTAAAGAACACAAGCGTCGCCTGGATCAAGCTGAATGGATTGGTCTTTAAGGGTTATGGGATCCATCGCACCCAAGGCAATGCCACCACGTGGTAGGGCTTGAACTTCATTTTGATCGTAATTCAAGAAGTAAGGCGGGTTGTGGCCCGCAATACAGTATTCCATTTTGCCCGTCGCTTCTTCAATGACGGCATAAAAGGCGGTGACAAAGAAACCTTGCGTGGAGTCAAGTTGAAGCAGGTGGTTGACGCGTTCCAAAGTTCTGGCTGGTGAGATGGCCTCCAGCGCGATGGCGCGGATGAGCGTACGGCTGACCGTCATGTAGAGGGAAGCGGCTAAGCCTTTATCGGAAACATCGGCGATTACCAAGCCGAGATAGCCAGGTTTGACCTCAAAGACATCATAAAAATCACCGCCAACATCACGGGCGGTTTGCCATTGCACAGCAATGTCATAATCCTTCAACTGAGGCAGGGATTTGGGCAAAAAGGTTTTTTGAATCTGGCGTGCCAGTTGGAATTCGCGATCAATCAGCGTTTGCAGATTCTGTACATATTGCAAGTGGTTGTTTTGAATTGCAGAAGCTATTTGTGCCGCAATTTCGACGAGTAGTTTCTTTCGGAAGTCCCGATTCTTAAGTTTGGGAAGATTGGCGATGAGCAGACCGTAGTTCTCACCGGGTCTGTTGAGTGGCAGGATGAGCGTTCCGAGTGGTTCATGCTTCTGCTTGGGTTCAGATTGGCTTTCTATTCTTAATTGACGGTACCAAGCGTAAGGGACAGTAAAATGCTTTCGCGTCTCGGTGTCTTGCTTGAATGAGTCAAACAATTCCCGCGGATAAATCCTTCCCACAATGCTCGATTCTTCCTCTCGTGTGAGACTGGTTGAAACCAGATTGCGCACAAAATAGCTGTCATCATCATTGCGCTCCAGGATGAGCACATCTTCAGCACCGATAATGGTGTGCAGCGTCTCGCAAAGGCGTTCTAAGGCATTAGAAAGGCTGCCAAGAGTGACAAAGTAGTTAGAAAGTTGCAAAAGCACATTGCTGATATAACTTTCCTCTTGCCTTTCATGCAGCAGTTTGATGTTTTGTAGGTTGATGGCGGTCTGTTGGGCGATGCCACGCAGGATGGTAAAACGTTGCTTGCCAAGCAGTTTTTCTGGGTCGGTATGATGGTTTTCGCTTTTGTTGACATGAATGAGAATGCCCATCGTTTCGTCGTGTGCCACTAGTGGGAAAAGAAGAATAATGTCATCATCATGGAGTTTGATTAACTTGCGGAAACGGCTGGAAAACTCAGTTGCGGGAATAGCGCGTTCAATTTCATCAAGCTTAATTCGGCTAAAGACTTCTTCCTCAAACAAGGCAGCACTTATCTTTTCGCGTTGTTTAGGGCTAATTTTGCCATATGTTACAGGTAGCGTAAAACCTTGTCCATGTTCCTGGGGCAGTAAAATTCCGCCCATTCGTCCACCAATCAGTGCCAAGGTAAGTTGGCCGATAGTTTCAATAAGATCTGGAATGGTGGTTAGGGTTTGGGTTGCCAGGGCGACTTGCAAAAGAATGGTGGAAACCCAAGCTTGGTTGACCGTTTCGGCACTTAGGCGGTTGTTTTCGATTGCAACAGCGGCATAGCCGGCAAAGGAAGCGGTGATGTTGCGGGCTTCATTACCGTAACGCCCGGAACTGTCTTCGTGGAGGAGTAAAACACCAAGTTGCTTACCACCGGTGGAAAGGGGTGCTGCAATGGCGGAGAACTTTTCGTTGAGGTAGCCACGCTGAAAGAAGGGGTCGGTTTTATCACCGGTAAGGCGGATACTCGCTTGGTCGTCTTTGAGCACTTCTGAAAACCATACATCTTTCAAGTTTACAGAAATGTCTTTTGGTTTTCTCATACCTTTTACACTGGTGCGACTCGATACTAAATTTAATGTATCGAGGGCATGTCCTTCGTCGTCAACATTCAAAAGCCAAAGGCTGGCAAGTGTGCTTGGCAGAAGTTCTTGCATCTTCTTGAAAACAGTTTGGTAAAGGTCGTCAAGTTCTATGTTTTCAGCGAGCAGCAGGGCAATATCACGCAAACTTTCAGCACCTTGGCGTCGCCAGACTTCTGAGCGGTACATGTTGGCGTTATTGATGGCGATGGCGATATGCGCGCTAAGTGTTTCGAGTACTTCGATATCTTCAGGGCCAAAGGCGTTGAGTTTATCACTCTGAACGTCAAGCACGCCCAGGATTTGATTGCCGTAAATGAGTGGGACAACGAGCTCGGAATTGGTGGCGGCATCCTCGGGTTTGTAAAGGAGATAGTGTGGGTCATTGCCAACATCGTTGGAAAGTTGAGTTTCGCGTGAACGTACTGCCAGCGGAATTAAGCCAATCGGCGAATCGATGTCAAAGCTTACACTCAGGTCTTTGTAATCTTTGGCGCGATGGCCACTGCCAAAGCCAAACTCAATGGTTTGGGGGACGTAATGGACGAGAAAAATGTGCACAAAGGGATAACCAAACTCCTTGTGCACCATAGAGGTGATGCGCTTGAGCAATCGTTTGTGGTCGAGCGTTTCGGTAACCGACTTGCTGACCTTGGCGATGATTTCTAGCTGCTTTCGGCGCAATTCACGACGCTCCCGGACTTTTTTAGGGTCGTCGGTTTGGGCTTGCGAGTCATCAGAGGTCATTTTCTGACCTGGATGATCGTTGGGTTTCATTTTCTCTCCAGAAAAGTGGCGAGATTATGCAGATGGGCGTTTAACCATTGTCAAGCGGTTAAGCCCTGGTTCAGGAAGCTCGAAGTAAATATCGTCCATCAAAGTTTTGATGAGGAAGACGCCCAGACCACGTTCAGCTCGAATTTCTAAGGGGCTTTCGAGGTCGGGAGGTAAAACTTCAGCTGGTTCAAAAGGTGCGCCGTGATCTTCTAAAATGACTTTGAATTCAGAGCCATCTATTTCAATGAAAAGGTCAATGGTGCCGAGGTTCTCGGAGCCATAGCCGTGATCAATGATATTAGCGCAAGCCTCATCAACAGCTAACTCGATTCCATAGAGATCTTTTGATGAAAAATTAATGGCTTTGGCTTGTTCAACCACGAGTTTACAAATGGTTCGGACAGAAGCGTAGTTTCCGGGAAATGTGGCTATTTTCATATCAGTGCCCTTTCTAAATCATTGATAAGGAAATTATAACACGCCTTAAAAAATGCGCTAAGGTATAATTACACAGATGAAAAAAGAGCCCAAAAACCGACGCATCAATGACATGCAAACATACGATAAGCCAAGGGAAAGATTGCTTTCGGATGGTGTGGAAGTTTTGAGTAATGCAGAACTTTTGGCGATTTTGTTGGGAAGTGGCACACAAGGGATGAATGCGATTGAGCTTGGCAACGAGTTGTTGAGCGGCATGGGTGGTTTTGAAGGCATTCATCGTCAAGATATTTCACAATTATTGGCTTACAAGGGTGTAGGGGAAGCGAAAGCGACGCGCATAAAAGCTGCGGTGGAACTCGGAAATCGGATGAAGATGGAAACGTTTCATCGTCAACCGCTCATTCGAACACCGGAAGATGTCGTCAGCTTGGTTGGTCATGAGTTGCGCGCCAAGGAACACGAGGAGCTTTGGGTGATTCGCTTGGATGTGCGCAATCGCTTTCTAGGTCTTGAAAAACTTTACAAAGGCACGCAGGATTCGGCGACGGTGCGCGTAGCTGAAATCTATAAGACCGCACTAAGAAAAGGTGCTTACGCAATTATGTTGGTACATAATCATCCATCAGGTGACCCGACTGAAAGTCCAGAGGATGTCAATTTAACCCGCGCTGTGATTGAAGCCGCCAAGGTCCTGGACATGCACTTTTTGGATCATATCATCATTGGTGGAACGGGTTTTAGATCCTTAAAGCGTCAATATCCCAGTTTATGGGACTAAACGATTCAAAATTTCAAAAAATATTTTCGGTGTTTTCGCTTCAAAAGTGAGATTTTCGTTATTGCCAGGATGAACTATGCTGAGTTGATGAGCGTGGAGCATCATCCGGGAAAAGTCTTTAGCAGGGTAACAGTTTTGAGGTGGCTGATAGAGTGTGTCACCTAGTATTCCTAAACCCATGCTATAAAGGTGGGCGCGGATTTGGTGGCGATAACCTGTTCTTATCTCACAAGATAACAAACACAGGTCATGATGTCTTTCGATAAGCTTGAAAGAACTCAAGGCGGGCTTTCCGTTTTGTTGGTCCACACGTGTTAAGTGACGCCGACCGGTGTTAACACTCAGCGGAAGATTAACCTCTTTGTATTCCCAATCCGGGCAAGGGCTGGCTAAACAGAGATATTGTTTGTTTACTTCACGGTCCATGAATGCGTGATTAAGGGTTTTGTGCGCTTGGGCATTTCGTGCGAGGACTATCACGCCGCTGGTGTCTTTATCCAAACGGTGCACCATCCAAAGCTGACCAAACGAGGGCTCGAGCAGAGGTTTTAGGTGCGGCAGGGTCTTGTCGTAACCGTCGGCCACCGAGAGGAACCCTTCAGGTTTGTCGACGACTAAAATATCTTCATCCACATATATGACTTTTATTTCCATATTTAGTCTTGGTTAAAAAAGGTTTTAGATTTCTTTCTCAAAACAGCTGACTGTCAAAATATCCGGTCCGGCATGCACCACAATCGCTGGTGGAATGAGGTAGATTGGGATGTCTTTGATGCCTAAACCTGCTTCTAAAGCCTGTTTCAGCTTTAGTGCGCCTTCCAGGTTGTCACAGTGACTGATAGTAAGCATGGGATCAGGGTTGTCTTGACAAATGCCAGTGACCAATTCAATCATGCGTTTTTTGGCTTGTTTAAGTGTGCGCACTTTTTCATATGGGGCAACTTTGCCATCCTGGACGGTGAGGATCGGTACCAGTTGCAAAAGCGTGCCAAACAGCTTGGCGGCATGACCGATTCGACCGCCTTTGTGGAGAAATTCTAGTGAAGGAACCATGAAGAATACCCGCTCTCTTTGTGCTAAAGCGGTGACATTTTGAAGGAGGTCATCCATGGACATCCCGGCGTTAACCCATTTTTTTGCTTGAAGGACAATGGCGCCCAAGCCACCTGCAATCGTGCGGGTGTCTACAATTTGGATGCGGTCGGTGTCGAATTCTTGTTTCGCAATTTGTGCGGAGCGGAATGTGCCACTCACCTCTGCGGAAGGTACCAGAACAAGCACATCATCACCTGCATCCAATGCTTTTTTGTAAGCTGGATGATAAAGGCTGTGCGGTGGTGCTGCAGTTTTGGGCAGACTTTTTGCTGTGCGCAGTTTTTCGAGAAAAATGGCGGTGTCAATTTCTGTGTCATCCCGATATGAATCATTTTCAAAGGTAACGATTTGGGGCAGGACTTCTATATCGAGCGCTTTCAAATCATCAATAGGAATACCACACGTGGTATCAGCAATAATTTTAATCATATCAACCTCAATAAACCTAAATCCGACATACGTCGGTGAAAAGTTGCAGACAAATGAAAAGCTGTCTGGATAATAGAGTTATTCTAATGGTAAAAAGGTTTAAATGAGCCGAACCCTGCAATTAGGGCAAGTGCTTTCTTCTTGCTGAGTTACAAAACCGCAGTTGCGACAAGTTTTTGGCTGTACGCTGCCAAGGGGTGCGCCACATGCGATGCATCTGCCGGCAGCAACTTTATTAGCGGTCATGCAATATGGACAAACAGTTCGGTTGAGTCTTGAAGAAAGAACGAAACCGGTACCCAGTTGGCGAGCTGTGCCGTCAAGTATCGCCCAAACTTTTTCTTCAAGTTGCACAGATTCGATGTCTTGGGCGATATCGTCGAGGCGGTTGAAAAGGGATAATGGATTGCGCAAGGCGGTTAGGGCGGTCATACCAAAACTGGCGGCAAGACCCAGCCAAACTTGGTTGCTAAGGCTAACGCTTACACCGTCGGGGACACGCATCAGGTTTGCGGTGAGGGCTGTTCTGCCACCCGCACGTCGTGATTTGCTGGTGGCGATTTGAACGGCGAGTTGGTTCGGTTTGCCATACTTTTGTACCTGATAATTATTATGATGAAAAGCCGCAACTAAGCTTGCCGCCAGGTCTTCGGGGCTAAAGTCTCCGTGATAAATGCGTGTGCTCATAATCTTTCAACCTTGTCGTTTCTGCTTTCGATTATAATCGGTGTTGGTATGAAAGATAAAGATAATATACGGTTTTCATTTCGAAACGTTTTCAAAACTTTGTTGGCCATTGTTATTTTGACAATGGTTTTAGGGTTGGGCTTTTTGCCAAGTTTAACCACGAGCGTCTTGGGACAATTTCCAACGGTTTCAATGCCGACGGTTACCAGTTCACCCCGTGGTTTTTATGTGCGTGCGATTGGCGATCCGAATGATTCTTTGAATGTTCGGGCTTATCCAAGTTCTACCTCATCCCTCTTGGGACGGTTTCAGGTAGGTCAGGAAGCCGTGGCGTATGGCGTTTTTGGAGACTATGTGCTGATTGATTACGCTGGCGCACCAGATGGCAAAGGTTGGGTGTGGAAAGAAATGCTAGAGATTCATGGCGGCACTTTACCCATGTTGGAACCGCCACCAACAGAAGTGCCGTTGGTAACCAAAACGATTGACCCGACTCTTGCTGCTCAATTCATTATTACTCAGATACCCTCGCGCTTGCCGACTTTTACTGAACCACCAGCGTTGCAGATTCCAACCTACCAAATTGTGGATGGCGCGACTGCAACAGGTGGCATTCCCATGGGGTATGTCATCGTGGTTTTGGCAGGTTTGGGCTTCTTTTTAGCTTTGATTGCGATATTGCGTCGCGGTTAATGTTTTCCCTGGTTTTTTTCCTATGGCTATGGGCGTTTGAGTGCGCCATATTTTGTGATGCGACTAAAGGAATTCACCAAGGAATAGCTTGTCTTTAGCTGGGCTAAGCTTTCATGCATAGCACGATAGCCTTCATCGATGAGTTGCACAGGGTCTATGGGTTCCAAGGAACCATACTGACCAACCAAGGGCTTGACAACGACATCTGGTTGCGCATTCTCGATGGCGAGTTGAGCCAACCGTTCTGTCGCAATTTCCACTGATGAGTACATAACACGCATGATTTCACCAAATTTTGTGCCAACCACTGTTTTGAAAATTGGTTCGGGTAAAAAGTCTGAAAAGGGCAACCACATTTGATCCACCCTGAAATCTCTTGGTTTATAGTGCAATGGAACTGCAACAACTGGTAGTGTTGGGTCTAGTCTCCTGGCGAGATCAATGGGAACTGGGTCGAGCACGGCACCATCAACCAGTATGTCCCCTTCATTCGATTGACTTGGAAAAAATCCTGGGATAGCGATGGTTGCCAATACGGCTTGCATGGCATTACCCGTGGTAATTGCAATTTGTTTCCCGGTCTTGATGCTGGCAGCTGTAGCTACGAAAGGAATTGGAAAATCCTCAATGTCTTTATCTCCGATAAAAGGTGACAAGGCGGTTTCCAGTTTATTGGTCCCACCTAAAGCTGCCTGTCCACGGGTGCGACGAAAGTCTGGATGTTTAAAAAAGTCTATTACGACCTTTTCAATTTCGTCTAAATCAGCGCCAGAAGCGAACGCTGCGCCAAACATACCTCCAGCACTGCTTCCAGCTATGCCAGCGATTTCGTAACCTTCATCAAGAAGACAGCGATAGGTGCCAATGTGGGCACAACCGCGCACGCCACCACCACCCAGGGCTAAAACTAATTCTTTTGCCATAATAACCTCGTTTAATAAACTGATGTCTATTATAAAGCAAGGAAATGAATGAGTGTTTAGAGAAACCAAAAGGTGTTGTTGGAAATGTCATGGAACAAACGTGATGCTGAATTCGTCTTGATTATAGTAAAAGATTATTTAATGACAAAAACGTAAACCCAAAAAAGTTTTATACTTAGGTAAGACTAAAATAATTTTTAGGGGCTTGAACCTCACCAAATTGTGAGGAGAATGATGTTAGAAAACTTAGAAAACACCAAAAAAATAAAAGTGGAGCCAATAGCTAATCCTCGTTCAGCCAAGCGTTATTTACGGTTGCTCTACATTGTTCCACTTGCCTTTTTAGCAGCCACATTTGTCTTGGTTTTGGCTTATGCAGCATTTTTACGTCCTTTGATGGCACAACCTATTAGTGAAAAATTGAGCAGTGAACAAAACCCTCAAAGAGCAACTGTCGAAGCTTTTCATCAAGAAGATAACCCGGAAGAGAAAGAAGCCTTAAAGGCACAAATCTCTTATCCTTCCCAGCTGGAGCAACCACCCCTATTTATGGAAATAAAGGGCTCATTGGATAATGAACCTCAAGATACAGTCTGCAGCTATAGCTCCCCAAAAATGTTTTTACTGGTTGGTATTGATGCCAAGGTTGATAGTTATCAAGCTGGTTTAGCGGATGTTATCCGTTTGATTCGTGTTGATTTTGCCAATCGCCAGATCAATATGATTGCTTTGCCAAGAGATATGATGATCGATTTTCCGGAAGGGCGAAGCACTATGGAAAGCCCAATGAAAATTAATCAAGCGTATACGCTTGGTACGCCGGCGGTGCGAAAGTATGCTGGTGGTGGCAATGGCGCTCACTCTTTGGCAGAGGCGATTGATTACAATTTTGGGGTGAAGGTTGATCATTATATGGTGGTTAATTTTCAATTGGTAAGATCGATTATTGATGCCGTTGGTGGGGTGGATGTCTATTTGCCGCAAGAAGTCCATGACGATTATTTTGGTTTTTACCCATCAGGTTACCAACATTTGGATGGTTTGGAAGCGCTTGTACTCATGCGGATCCGCATGAAATACACTGATGCCTTTCGGGTAAATCATCAAACAATTGTATTGAAAGCCATGCTCGACAAGATTAAACGCCCAGATATTATTCTTAGACTGCCCAGGTTGGTGAGTGAGTTTAGAAATAATGTGATAACAGACCTTTCAGTTGAGCAACTTATTAAATTAGGCAATTGTTTTTCGAAAGAATTTGATTCTGAGAAAGTTAACGCCAAGCAATTTACAAAGGATCACATCACTGCAGCCAGAGAGTTCATCCCATCCACAAATCTTTACCTGTTTGTTTACAAATGGGGTGACGAAGCCGTAAAGTTTATTCATGACACCTTGTTAGGTAAGTAATTCTTTTAAACCTGTATTATCGCTACCATGACACGAAACTGCAATCCCCGATGAGAGTATGTTAAAATAATCGCTATGGATGTTAAAGTTGTTTCTACCAACCGCAAAGCGCGGTTTGAATATTTTATTACCGACACTTACGAAGCAGGCTTGGTCTTAAAAGGGACTGAAATCAAGTCTATTCGTCAGGGTCAAATTAGCTTGCAAGAAGCTTATGTACGGACGGATGGAGAAGAAGCCTGGCTGGTTGGCGCGCATGTTGCGCCTTATGACCAAGCTTCGACCGCACAACATAATCCTACCCGTGAGCGGAAGCTTCTACTCAACAAAAAGGAAATCCGCCAGATATGGAATAGCATTCGTATCAAAGGCATGACCATTGTACCGATAAGGGTGTATCTGAAGGCTGGCCGGGCAAAGCTTGAAATAGGTGTCGCACGCGGTAAAAGGCTGTATGACAAACGCGAAAGTATTAAAGAACGCGACGTTCAGCGTGAGGCATCACGGCGCGGTGGTGATTACTAAATTTGCCGGTTTACAAAGTCCTTTTTTGAGAATGCCTTGAACATTTTTTTGCCTCTTCTTTGCAAAACGTTATAATGAATGAGATGAAAAAAGAAATGATGAATCGAAGAGACTTCTTAAAACTCAGTGGCATGGCGCTCGGCGCTTTGGCTTTGCCTAAAAGAATTGCAACCGCCCAGGTTCAAACCCCATATATAGATGGCAAGCTTTACGGACGCCTCGCTGTTGGGGATGTGGGTGCCTGGACTGAAATGCGCAGCGAACCAAATCTTGAGGCACCAATTGTCAAGAAAATTATTCGAGACGATGTATTCGAAATAAAAAGAGAAGTCGTTGCCAACAAATTGGACTATAACCGCTATAGTCAGCGATGGTACGAAACCCCTGAGGGTTATATCCATTCCTGGATGGTGCAACCGTGTCGTAGTCATTATAACGCTGCAGTGCAAGTTTTACCGGTTCAACCCGATGGTCAAAAGGGGATGTGGGTGGAAGTGACCATTCCTATGGTAGACATCAAACCTGTTGGTGCTATTGAAAGCGCATCCTATTGGATTCGCTCCACACCTTTTCCACGGCTGTATTATTCACAGGTTCACTGGGCTTCTGATATTCGCCAAAACGATGGTCGGACGGAATATCTTTTGAGCGAGAAATATGGCGCCCTTCCAGATAGCTATTGGGTGGATGCGCGTGCCTGTCGGGTTATTACCCCAGAAGAAATCACACCTTTGCACCCTGGTGTTGGTGATAAAAGAATTCTTGTTGATTTGTACAACCAGACTTTACGCTGTTTTGAAGGCAAACGAGAAGTTTATTTTTGTGAAGTTTCAACCGGATATGTAAAAGAAGGCAAATGGACGACCACGCCTGGCGTTCACACGATATGGCGCAAGATGATTTCTTTGCATATGAGTGCAGGTGGTGTTTCGCAGTATGATTCTCCTGGAATTGCTTGGACGACTCTTTACCACTCTGATGGACAGGCTATTCATACTGCTTATTGGCATAATAATTTTGGTGTAGCGCTGTCGCATGGTTGTGTTAATTGTCTTCCTCATGATGCCAAATGGATTTGGCGTTGGACCGAACCGGCAGTGGATTACTACCCAGGCGAATTGACCATTCGCGGACTTGGGCAAAGTACGACGGTTGAGGTCATTGAGTAAGTGACCACACCAGAAAGCCTCATTCAAGATAAATCTTTAATTAGACAAAAGAAAGAGACCTTTAAGAAGTGGCTTTTGGCTTCAATAGCTGTGGTTATTTTCTTGTACCTTTCTTTTTCCTTTTTAGCACCTGTCTTAATGAAGCATGGGCATCAGTCTTTTGCCAAAACGCTCTATAAAATTTATAGGCCGGCATGTCACCAATTGGCTTACCGGTCTTTCTTTCTGTATGGTGAGCAAGCCGTTTACCCGCGCGCTTTGGCTGGGATGAAAGGGTTGAAGACCTACGAAGAGGTCAGTGGTGCTGATCCGGCTGATACTGTTTTTGCTTCTAAGTTTGTTGGAGATGAGACCATTGGTTATAAGGTGGTGCTTTGCCAACGCGATACCGCCATTTATGCAGGACTACTCATCTTTATTATTGCCTATTGGATCAGTGGAAACCGTATCAAAGCAATTCCTTGGTATTTATGGATTTTATTGGCAATCGCGCCGATTGGTTTAGATGGGTTTTGGCAATTATTCAGTCAGCTGGGAATGCGGGTGTTGTCATGGCTGCCGGCAAGAGAAAGCACCCCTTACATACGTGTCTTAACCGGCGCGTTCTTTGGCATTTTTAGCGCATGGTTTATTGTGCCAACCTTCCGCGGTGACGAAGACAGCCAACCGTTAAACGCCACATCCATAGATGAGAAGGTGGAAGCAATTGAATTGGGGATGAAAGGGCAAGTTAATGAAGAAGATTGAAGTCAATGGAACCCGTGCATATCAATTTGATGGTTTTAATCCTGCATTGGTTGACCATGCCATTTATACTCGGCTGGGAGGTGTCTCAAAGGATTTTTGCGAGAGTCTGAACCTTGCCGGTACGGTAGGAGACAACCCAGAAGATGTGCGACAAAACCATGAGATTATGTTCGGCGCATTTGGACGTCCTCTTTCTTCACGCTTCGATGTATGGCAGGTCCATGGCACCCAAATTCATTTCGCTGAGGAACCGCGACCAGTAGACCAGAAGCACAAACCTGGCGATGCGATTTTTACCAATAAACTCGGGGTAACACTCACCATGCGTTTCGCCGATTGTATTCCCTTGCTTTTTCATGACCCGGTGAAGGGCGTGATCGGCATTGTTCATGCTGGCTGGCTGGGAACTGCTTTACGGATTAGCGCAGTGGCTGTTGAAGCCATTGGCAAACATTATGGATCGAAGCCGGAGGATCTTATTGTCGGTATCGGACCTTCCATTTGTGGCGATTGCTATGAAGTTGGGAAAGATGTTATAAGCCGCTTTAAGAAATACTGGAAGACGGATTATGAAGCTTTTTTCAAAAAGAAAGACAACGCTTGGTATTTGGACATCCCGGCAGCGAACGCGTTTACTTTGCGCCAGGCAGGTGTGACGCACATAGAGCACTCTAATATGTGCACTGCTGAGAATCTGGATGAATGGTACTCCTATCGCAAAGAAAAAGGGAAAACAGGACGTTTTGGCGTGCTATTCGCCTTGAAAGAGGAGGGTTTCGTTGGATAAGTTGTTGACAACCATTCAAGCAAATTATGATGCTGTAAAAGCCAGGGTGACTAAAGCTGCAGAAAAAGCTGGGAGGAATCCTGAGGATGTGCTGGTTTTAGCGGTGACGAAACTGCAAAGCAACGAAACCATTCAGGCAGCCTACGAAGCTGGCCTGCACCATTTTGGTGAGAGCTACGTTGAAGAAGCGCTAGAAACGATGGAAGCTTTGAGCTACCTACAGGATGCAACTTGGGAAATGGTTGGCCATATCCAAAGCCGCAAAGCTAAGATCGCCGCCAATGCTTTCAAGCGTATTCATTCTCTCGGGTCGCTCAAAGTGGCGAGACTGTTGGATAAACATCGTGATCCCAAATTGGGTCGTTTGGATGTTCTCTTGCAAATCAATTTGAGCGGAGAAGACAGCAAACAAGGTATTGAGGCAACCGATAAAAAAGTGTGGACTGAAGTGTTGGCTTTGGCCCAAGAGATAAATAAGCTTGAAAATCTCAACTTAACAGGCTTGATGACTATGCCACCCTTATTTCCTGATCCAGAGGATAACCGTCCTTATTTCAAGCTGTTACGGGAAATGCGGGACTTTTTGAACAAAGCAGATCCGAACTTGAATCTAAAAGAATTGAGTATGGGCACGAGTTATGATTTTGATGTTGCGATTGAAGAAGGGGCAACCATTGTACGATTAGGAAGTGTACTTTTGGGTGAGAGGCTTTTAAAATGAGGCGAACATGCGTATAGCATTAACAATTATTAATATCCTTGGCCAACTCATGGCGGTTTTGGTGGTCTTGTATGTCCTCTTACAAATCATCTTTCCGAATTCGCAAGGCAGGGGCATCCTGGCGCGCTTACTCGACCCAATGCTTGACCCAATCAGAAAGAGAATCAAACCCTATCGCGGTTTTGATTTTGCACCACTGATCTTATTATTGCTGATTCTGGCTGTTGAAGTGTTGCTTTTTGCAATACTCGGTCGTTTTGTAAACTAGCTATTTGGCGAATAGCATCCGGCCACAGGTTTTACAATAAGCGATATCCGAAGGTGATTTTGCCAGCTGGATGTCACGGGGTGCCACTTGCACACCGCAGGCTTCGCAACACGATTCGATGACCTCAACCACCGCTCGTCCACCTTTATTCTTAAAGAGGGTGGCATAAGCTTTATAATTTTCACTTGAAATTTGCTTGCGCAAGTTTTCGCGCTGAAATAAAATGTTGGGTAATTTTTCTTCTAACTGACGGTGTTCACCCATTAATTTTGCGTGTTTGGTTGCGATCTGGCTTTTGACCTCTGTAAGCTTTTCTTCGGCGTCTTTGAGCGTTTTTTGCTCGCTCTCAAGCGCTTCGAGAGCGACAAACTGCAACTCTGACAGCTCCGCAATATACGTTTTTAGGGCTTTGCTTTCGGCTTCTAGGTCCTGGAGTTCTTTAGGGTTAGATATCTGTCCGCCAAAAAGTTTGGCTTGGGAATATTTCAGTTTGAGGTCACGTTCTTCGACTTGTTCGTGAATCTCATCATACTTCTTGGTGGCAATAGTGAGTAAATTTTGAGCTTCATCGACGGTAGCTTGGGCTTTTTGTACTTCAGAATCGGTTTCGATGATCTTTTCAATCTCTTTTTGTCTGCGTAAAATTTTCAAGCGACTGAGATCAAGCTGTTGAAGTCTGAATAAGTTGAAAGATTCGCTCATAAGCCTCCAAGAATTGAATGGTGAATGAGTCTATTCTACTCTGTGAGTTGAGATTTTACAAAAATTGCCTTAAGGTGCAATGCCCTTTTCTTTGGGTAAGCTACGCATGCGAATGCTTTGCACAATGCCGATACCTAATAGCATAGATACCAAGGAACTACCCCCATAACTGATGAAGGGCAGGGTCAAGCCGGTTACCGGGAGAACGTTGAGGTTCACGCCCACATTGACCATGGTTTGAAAGGCCATAAGCACGCCAAAGCCATAAGCAATAAGGGCACCATAAGCGTCAGGCGCTTGTTTTGCGATCATGAAGCAGCGAATGACGACGAATATAAGCAAGAGTAAGACGATGGTGGTTCCTACGAAACCAAATTCATGTGCCAGAACAGAAAAAATGAAGTCGTTATGGCGGATTTTTAGGAAACGTAACTGCACTTGTGAGCCCTGACCAAAGCCGTTGCCAAACCAGCCTCCACTGCCGATACTAATTTTGGCTTGGTCAACGTTGTAAGTATCACCATAGCGTGCGTTTTCATCGGGTTTAAGGAAGTTGGTGATGCGAGCTTTTTGATAACCAGCCAGGTACGGAAAGTCTAAAGCAAAGCTTAGGCCGATGAAAATGGCAAAAAAGAGGACTGCGTAAAGGATGTATTTTGCCTCCAAACCGCAAATCCATAACATTGTTGCCCACATTACCAAAATAACGATACTCGTGCTCAGGTTGGGTTGGAGCATAATCCACAAAACGATTCCACTGGTGAGTAAGATACTTTTTCCAATGGTTGCCATATTGTTGATGGTGGAAATATTAGTTGAAAAGAAGCTGGCGAGGCTGAGAATAATGGCGATTTTGGCAAGTTCTGCCGGCTGTAAGGTGACCAAACCGGTTTCCAACCAACGTGCTGCGCCAAATCGAGCCGCACCCATGATGAAAACAAAGAGAAGCAAAACCAAGACAAAGGCATAAAAGGGTTTGCTAATCGTGCGCCAGATGCGGTAATCAAAAGCGGCTGATGCAAAGAGTGCTACCAGCCCAATGATGAGGAAGATGGCCTGGCGTTTGGGGTGACCTTCGAGGGTTGGATTGCCGGCGATAGCTGAACTAATCAGAGCGATGCCAAAGATGCAAAGCAAAAGAACCGCGGCGAAAAGCGGTATGTCGAAGCGTCGCCAAAAGTCCCGGGTATTCATCAGAAAACAAACCGCCTTGTCTTTACTGTTTCGACATGAATATGCTCATCCAGCTGGTAAATGTGTAATGAAGCACCTGGTTTACCTTTATTGGTCAAGTCAACAAAATTGCCGTTTAAGTGGAAACTCGCGCCTTGATAGTTGAGCACGTGCAAAGTGTTTTTTGGGCAAGTTTTTTCACCCGCCCAAATCTCACCCGACGCTTTTCCCCAAACGAGGACAGAGCCTTGCGCTTTAACAACAGCGCCTGCTTTTACCTCGCCAATCAAACAAAGCTTGCCTGGCACCTCAAGGATTTCCCCCTCCTCAATATCGCGTTCCAGCCAGGTTAGTTCTGGAGGCAAAGGAGTCGGGTTTGGTTTTTCGTCAGATGTTTCATCATCGCGTCTAATCGCTGTAGGGATATCATAATTTGCCGCGGCAGAGAGGGTTTCTTGTGCGGTGCTTAAAATTGCCCAAAGGCAAACGCCTTCATCGGATAGCTCACGCAATAACTTGACAATTTGCTCATCACTCCAAGCGGTTTCACCGACATCTAATGCGATCCGTCCACCTTTGAAAAAACGTTCCTGGCTTTGTATGCGCCGAATAAGTAAATCGCGTTGGGCGAAACAAGATAACTTAGGGAGGGTAATCAAAACACCACCACGATAGCCTTTAATGAGGAGTTCCTGGTTTTGGGTCACGGCTTACTCACCTTCCGGGTTGATTCTGGCGGCGTCAATTTCTTTTTGTTCGAAGTAAAAGTCAATGACTTTGCGGACGATAGGAGCAGAAACGGCAGAACCTTCTCGACCGTTGTAAACGAAAGCTACAACCGCAATTTCAGGGTCATCATAGGGCGCATAGCCCACAAACCAAGCATGGGCTGGCCAGTTGCCTGGTACACAGAGGTTCTCGCGGTTTGCCCAGTCATCACAATACTCCGCGGTACCAGTTTTGCCAGCCACCTTTTTATCGTCACCTTCAAAGAGGTCCGAAGCGGTACCGCCAGGTGTGGTAACCAATACCATGCCGCGTTTAGCCATTTCAATGACTTCAGGATCTACAGCTTTAAATTCACCCGTTCGATTATTACCATTGAAACTTTCAATCAAGTTTTCTTTGGTAATGTCCCATAACATTTTTGGCTCAAAAGTTTTAACAACTTCGCCGTTGGCATCTGAAATTTTGGAAATCATGCCAATTTGCATATGCTTGCCGTTATTGGCCAGGGTTGAGATGGAGTGCAAAACTTGGAGAGGCGTAGCCAGAACATAGCCCTGTCCTACAGAAGCGAGGTAAGTGTCACCCGTTGCCCAGTTTTCACCTTGATTGAGGCGTTTCCAGGTTGGGTTGGGCAAAAGACCATCTGCTTCACCAGGCAGCTCGATGCCAGAAAGTTGACCGTAGCCCAAGGCGTGAGCGTATTCGTTCATGCGCCAGATGCCTAGCCCACCGTCCTCGACCTCGCCTTTATAACCGCCACCTATTTTGTAAAAGTATACGTTGCAAGACCATGCGACACCATGAATAAAGTCCACCGGTCCGTGTCCGTTGCGATCCCAACACACGTAGTCTTGAGTTAATCCAACACGATCACCCTCGGAAAACTTTTGCTCCAGGGTAATTGTTCCTGGGTCCTCCACCGTCTGCCAAGGGTCTACGACTTTCTCATTGAGTGCACCTATTGCGGTTGCCATTTTATAAACTGAGCCTGGTGGAAGCTCAGAAGAAATAGCTTTGTTCAATAAGGGTTTGGCTTCGTCGACGCTTAGTTGTTCGTAGTAGTCGCCGGGAATAAACTGGGTCATGCGGTTGTTTTCATAGTTAGGCAATGAGACCATTGCCAAAATTTCACCTGTTTTAACATTCATTGCCACAACGACGCCCGTAGTGCTTAAAACTTCACCGCGCCAGGCTAAGAAATTAGCATTCCAACGATCCAGTTCAGAAATGAGCGCTTCGCGGGCAGCTTTTTGCAGGCGATAGTCAATGGTTAGCTGGATATCTTGTCCTGGAACAGGGTCTATGGGTTCTTCGATATCGCGAATGATTTCACCGCCAACGTTTACTTCCACAATACGTCTGCCGTTTTTACCGCCAAGTTCCGTTTGCATCGAGTTTTCAAGACCCATGTAGCCTACTTTGTCACGGCCTGAAACAAAACCTTGCTCGGTGTAATAATCGAGCAACACCTCCGGAATGGGACCCAAAAATCCGATTAACTCTGCAGTAACATTGCCGGTGGGGTATTCCCGTATGGATTCGATTTCGATACTGACACCGGGCCAGTCTGACCCTTTTTCCATAATTTCCATAGCAACATCTTTGTCGATGTTACATTTGACCCGGGTAGGCGAATAAGGCCAAAGAGAGCCTGCAATCTTGACAATTTCTTCAATGCCAAAAGTTGTTCGGCATGGTGTAAACAGTGCGGATGTTTCTTCATTGACCACGCCATTGCTGACGGGTATCTCCAGGAGTTCGCTAAGGGCACGATAGATTTCAAAGGTTTTACCATCTGATTCCGGTAAACTCGCTGGAGTTATGGCGATGTGATAAACAGGAACATTGCGTGCCAACAACATACCATTCCGATCGTATATCATGCCGCGTTGTGTTGGGATGCTAATCTGGCGAATACGGTTTTCTTCTGCTTGTGCCTTAAAAGAGGAGCCTTGCAGAATCTGCAAATCAAACAATGTGAAGGTGTAAAACACAAACACAAAAGTTATGACCAAAAAGATCCAACGAAAACGTCCAAGAGCGATGGTTGGTTTTTCGTATTGTTGATTGTCTTGAATCATATTTCTGCTCCTTTCGGAGTTAATATGCGCGTGCCTTCCTGGACAACAGCATGGATGATAATGGCAGTGAGGATGTTTAACAGCGTGCTTGGCAGCATGATTTCAAAAACGGCTGTTGACATTTCGAAAGGTACACGCTTTACAAAGAGTAGGGCAATATTCATGATATGCCACCCTAAAGAGGCTATGAAGGTAAGCAAGTACATACTAATTAAGGGTGATTGCATAATGCGCTTGCGGATAAGCTGTGCAATAAGAAAAATGATCATGTAGAACACGATTGGCGCGTAAAACGGCAGGGCGGATATTGCGCCAACGACAACACCAAAAAATAGAAGCAAAACCCACAGTTTTTTGGCATTGCTGGTAAGACAAAGGGCGATGATATAAAGCATTAGGATATCAACGCTGCCTGAGAGCAAGGTCCAACGGCTAAAGATGCCATATTGCAACATGAGGGCAATTAAGAAGCCAATTAAGCTAATGAGGTAATTAATCATGAGGTTATTCAGGCTTTAAGGGGTTGATGTCCACGTCTTTGAAATTCTTAATTACCAAGACAGCACTCAAGCTGGGAAAATCGACAATAGGTTGCACAGACCCAGTCTGGAAGAGGGTGTTTTGTTTGCTTTGCATTGAGAGGACTTGCCCAACGAATATGTTGGGTGGATAGGTACCACCCAGGCCGCTGGTCAAAATGACATCACCCAGTTGGACTTTTGAATCCTGAGGAATGAGTTCAAGGCTGACTTCGCCAGTAATTGATCCTTTGGTTTGGGCTTCAACACCTGCAGTTTTTAAACGTACATTAACCGACATGCTGGCGTCAGTGATGAGTTTCACGCGTGATGCGTTGGCGATGACTGCGTCCACACGACCAACCAAACCTTCTTGAGTGACCACAGGCATGCCAAAACGCACACCATGGTTAGAACCTTTATCAATAATGATATATTGCAAATAAGGGCTAATTTCGCGCCCGATAACGGTGGATGCGATGTATTCATGCTCTGGGTGAGAGCGCGCAAAGTCTAACAGGGTATACAGGATTTCAGCTTGGCTCAAATTTTCCTGTAATGCAACAATCTCGCTTTGGAGTTGAGATACTTCTTGTTCAAGCGCTTGGTTTTGCGCGCGGAGTGTAGCCATGTCACGCGGTGAGTTGAAAAAATCACGAAAAGCGACATAGCGTTGCGAAAGCCAACTCTGGGTCGAAATAGCAGGACTAAAGATAAAACTAAAGACTGGCGTTAGATAGCCCGAAACAGCCATCACGATTAAACCGACTATGACGGTGGCAATCACAAGATTGCGGAGGTTTTTGGGAGAAAATAGGTTTCGCATTTTAGAAGTGGCAAAACAAACGCAGACAAGCCGCCACGGGCATGTCCTTAAGATTGGCTACTGGCATAGGGGTCGCGTTCAACGCCAACCAACAGTCCTTCGTATTGCTCCACGTCATCAAAAATCATGCCACAACCGCGGGCAACGCAGGTCATGGGGTCTTCGGCAACCCAAACGCGCACTTTAATCTCATTAGCCAGTCGGTCGGTTAAACCTTGAAGTTGGGAAGTACCTCCGGCGAGACAAATACCCGAGTCCATCAGGTCAGATAAAACTTCTGGTGGGCTTTCATCCAGGGCGTCTTTGACGGTGTCGATGATGACTTGTACAGATGGGGCGAGTGCTTCACGGATTTCGATAGACGAGATTTCAATGGATTCAGGCAAACCGGTAATCAGGTTACGGCCACGGACATCAGCAGTTTTTTCTTCGCTGAGGGGATAAGCTGAGCCGAGCGCAATCTTGATTTTTTCGGCCATTTGCTCGCCAATAAAGAGGTTGTACTTGCTGCGGATATATTCAATAATGTCTTGGTCAAGTTCGTCTCCAGCCACACGTAAGGAGCGCGAAATGACGATACCGCCCATAGAAAGAATGGCAACTTCGGTTGTGCCACCGCCAATATCGATAATCATGTTGCCATAACCATCAATGGGTAAACCAGCGCCAATGGCGGCTGCAGCAGGTTCATGAATCATATAAGCTTCACGCGCGCCAGCGCTCATTGCAGCATCATAAACCGCGCGCTTTTCAACTTCGGTCGCACCCGAAGGAATGCCAACCACGACCCGAGAGTGTGGAAAGAGGACGATGCTGTTTTCATGCGCTTTGTGAATGAAATACTCAAGCATGGCTTGGGTGATGTCGTATTCAGAAATGACACCATCACGTAAGGGACGCATAGTGACCATATTTGCAGGTGTGCGACCAACCATCGCCTTAGCGGCTGCGCCGATGCGTTGAGGTTCACGGGTACGCTTATCAATGGCGACCCAAGAGGGTTCATTTATAACGATGCCTTTTCCTCGAACGTTGACGAGGGTGTTGGCGGTTCCGAGGTCAATGCCCAAATCAAGGGACATGAGACCGAGGAGCCATTTGATGGGATTCCAAATTGCCAAGTTAATCTCCAAAGCGTTGATTGACGCTCTAATATCTGTGAGATTATAACATAATCAAACCAGGTCCGCATTTTTTAGTTGGACTTGTGGATAAAAATGGCACAAAAAAACCTCCTGGGAGAAGGAGGTTTGGAATTGGATAACTGCCAGTCAGCTTTTATGCTGAAGGTTTAACTTTGGATGGGAAATCGTTTGGCGTGAAACATTGGGTTAAGGCAAATGCGGATGTGGTTTATGATTCGGTTGCGGGTGTAAGGAGAATAGGATGGTCCCATTGCGGTTTGGAGATTTGTAGCGGAGAGTTTGACGTACTTTTTGCTGTTTTCATCGAAGATGTGGATGCATTTTCCAAGATAGACTGCTTTCATTCGTATTCCTTTCATGTTAACGTGCGAAACCTATTCAGTCCAACGCCACTATTGCCACCAGGCGCAATACTCCCGTGGTGCTGGTTACGTCAATTGAAAGAAATGTGGAATGTGCAAAGAGTTTAGCGCATAAGAATGGTTTTGTCAAATAGTTTGAAACTCAAACAAACATTGGTTTGACTATAGAACTGGGAATTGTTAC
>CAZUZM010000005.1:33353-40162 GCA_964624615.1 uncultured Anaerolineaceae bacterium | reverse complement strand
ACTACAGTTCAATTATCGGCAATGGTTTCAAAACCTTGAAAGACGGCCAGGCTGTAACCTTCATTATTGTTGAAGGCGACAAGGGCCCCCAAGCTCAGGATGTCCAAGCAGAACTTTAGTCAAAATTGAATAAACGCAATACCCCCCACCTTTGGTGAGGGGTATTTTATTTAACCTTGTTTTATATGTCTGTTTCCTAGTCGCGCTTTAGACCACGCATTTGTTCCCTTTTATTGATACCCATAACCCGTCCTTGGCTTAACTGATAGGCTTCATAGTCTGACCAATTTCCCAGATAAAGTTTAGGTCTGTCTTCATGACCCAACTCGATGATGTGCGTCGCAATCCGGTCCAGGAACCAGCGATCATGGCTAATCACCAGGGCCGTGCCGGCATATTCTTCCAACGCTGCTTCTAAAGCACGCAGCGTGTTCACATCCAGGTCATTGGTCGGCTCATCCAAAATCAAAACATTGGCTTCGGTTGTCAATGTGCGGGCAAGATGCACTCGGTTTCTTTCACCACCAGAAAGTTCACTGACTAATTTTTGTTGATCAGAGCCAGTAAAGTTGAACGAGGCGCAATAAGCACGTGCGTTTACAGTGTAGCTGCCCAGTTGAATATGTTCTGCCCCACCGCTAATGGCTTGGTAAACAGTATGCGTTGGATCAAGCTCTCTGGATTGGTCGGCATAAGCCATTTTGACGGTTTCGCCAAGTTTGACGGTGCCACGGTCGGCTTTTTCTACGCCGGCAAAAATCTTGATCAAAGTGGATTTACCAGCACCATTAGGACCAATAATGCCGATGATTGCGCCAGGAGGAATATTTAGGTCGGTATCTGAAAACAGTACGCGTTCGCCATAAGCCTTACTCAATCCCTGTGTCTCGATGACAACGTCTCCAAGGCGTGGTCCTGGTGGGATGTAAATCTCTAAATCACGGCGTTCTTTTTCATATTCCTGAGACAAAAGCTTTTCATAGGCGTTGACACGGGCTTGACCTTTGGCTTGTCGCGCTTTGGGTGACATGCGGATCCAATCCAATTCATGTTGCAACGTTCTTTGGCGTTTGCTTTCAGTCTTTTCTTCAACGCGCAATCGCTCTTGTTTCTGTTCCAGCCAACTGCTGTAATTGCCTTTCCAGGGGATGCCGTGTCCTCGATCAAGTTCCAAAATCCATCCGGCAACATTATCAAGAAAATAACGATCATGCGTAACCGCAATGACGGTTCCTTTGTAATTATGCAGATGGTGTTCAAGCCAAGCGACCGATTCGGGGTCGAGATGGTTGGTTGGTTCGTCCAGGAGCAAAATGTCAGGCTCAGAAAGCAAAAGACGGGTTAGTGCAACACGTCTGCGCTCTCCACCAGAAAGGATTTTTACTGGGGTATCAGGTGGCGGACAGTTAAGCGCACCCATCGCCATTTTGAGATTGCTTTCTAAATTCCAAGCATCATGCTTTTCAAGTTCATCCTGAAGGCGTGCTTGTTTGGCGATTAATTTGTCAAAATCTGCATCCGGGTCGGAAAAACACTCATTGACTGCATCATATTCTGCCAATAAATCAACAATCGGTTGTACGCCTTCTTTGATAACTTCCATCACGGTCTTTTCATCATCAAGATGTGGTTCCTGTTCAAGCAGTCCAACGGTATAGCCCTTGGACATCGCAATCTCACCCAGGTAGTCCGTGTCTTTGCCTGCCATAATGCGGAGTAGTGTAGATTTACCAGAGCCATTAAGACCCAGCACGCCGATTTTAGCGCCGTAATAAAAACCGAGAGATATATCGCGCAGGACCTGTTTATTTGGCGGGTAAAGTTTTCCAACCCGCATCATAGAATAGATGACTTGTGTATCGCTGGACATATGAAGCTCCTGTTTTCTTTCATTGTAACAAAAAAGCCCAGTTCTTTTGCAGAAGGGCTCTTTTTTGACCGTGAGGTCAGTAGTTCATGCTAGTTATGTTTGAAGAGGAAAAGTTTCGGGAATTTCCTCGTTGAATTGGTAAAAAGTCGGGGCGAGCAGATTTGAACTGCCGACCTCTCGGTCCCGAACCGAGCGCTCTCTCCGGGCTGAGCCACGCCCCGTGAGCAGGTATTATAGCACAATTAGCCATTGGGCAATGTCTAATTATGACGAAAATTTGAGTAAGACTTTTAACGCTCCAGGCGCTGAGGCGGCTTCAAAGGCGGTCAGCCCTTGGTCGATGGGATAAACCGCGGTTATCATCTCATCTGTATGGACTTTTCCTTGCTCTAACATCGTCAATGCTGCATCCATTGGTCCACACCGTGAACCAATGACTTCCACCTCATTAACGACCAATTGGGAAAGATTTACCTGCACATCGCCGCTAAAGGTGGATTTCAAAACCAACTTGCCTGCCGGCCTCACCAGCGATTGAGAAAGCGCAAAACCAGCAGAAAATCCGGTAACTTCTACCACGATATCTGCTTTAGCTTTGGCAATATCTTCAGCATACGCCCATTTAATACCCCATTTTTCTAACATCCTGGCAGGTTCTGGACGACGGACGACGACGGTCAAGTCCGCACCAGTCTGAGACAAAACCTGAGCGATGAGAAGCCCTAGTCTACCAGCGCCAACAATAACGATACGGTCTTTTGGCGTAATCTGTACTTGTTTGGGGATTTGCAGTGCTGCAGCTAAAAGCTCGGTAAAAACCGCTTGTTCATCCCGTACAGAGTCAGGAACAAGAGACAAGTTGGTTATTGGCAATTTAAAGGTTTCAGAAAAAACGCCGTTGTAGTCCCAAATACCGAGGGTTTTACGGTTTTCGCAGTGAGATGGTCGCCCTGCCAAACATGCCGGGCAATGGTGACAAACGATATTAATATTGCCAACAACACGTTTACCAATAAGATCTTCATGACCCGGAGCGCTTTGCACGACACCGACAAATTCATGACCAGGCACGCCGGTGAAAGGATAGTAGCCTTTGACCATCTCCAAGTCTGTAGCACAAATGCCAGCTAGAGAGGGCCTGATTAAGACCTCGCCTTCTTCAACAACTGGGTCGGGCAAGTCTTCTCGCCAGGTTAGTTTTTTGTTTTCTAACCATAAACCTTTCATGGCTGCTCCTTAAATGGCACCAGTTCGACCAAACTGGCGTTCCAGCATCATGGCGCTGAGGTGGATCATGGTGGGTCGCCCATGAGGGCATGTGCGCGGCACTTGACAGGTTTCAAGATTGAGCAAAAGGTTCTTTTGTTCCTCGGGGCTCATCAACTGGCCAGCTTTGATTGCCATGCGTTTACACACTCTAGCCGCCACCAAAGCTTCAATCTCAGCAAGCAAAGGCGTTTCGTCCTCTTCAAAAGCATTTACCACGGCGTAGACCGCGTCTGAAGGATCTCCACCTGCCAAAACAGAAGGAATCGCGCGTAAGGAAAAAGTGTTAGGTCCAAAACTTTCCAAATCAAATCCCAGGCTTTTCATCACATCCAATCGACTTTCCAAAAGGCCTGCCTTTTCCGGTGTCAATTCGATAACGCTGGCTTCTAGGAGCGCTTGGGATGGCACGATGCCTGAACGCGCTTGCGCCATCATTTGCTCGAATAGCACCCTTTCATGCGCAGCATGCTGGTCAATCAGGTAAAGCCCATCCGGACCTTCGGCAATAAGATAAGTGGCAGCCACTTGCCCTACAAGGCGTAAAACAGGCAAATATTCGCCAGAAAAGGGCTGTTGTAGACTTTGAGTGGTGGCTCCGGTTTGTGGCGCAAAAGGCTGCGGGGTTTCTCTTTCAGGCATCGCCAAAGATGCTTGGTTTGCATTTGGCGCTGAAAAGGACTCAACGGGTCTGCCCCAAAGTACAGCTGTATTCAGGTCTGGAACGGGCGTATAAGCCAATAGACCACGTTTGATACCGCGTTGAACCACACTAAACACTTTTTCAGGGTCTCTAAATCGCACTTCAGCTTTTGAGGGATGTACATTGACGTCAACCATGTCAGGCGGAATTTGAATGAACAAAACCACAACAGGAAATCGCCCAACCATTAACATGGTGTTATAGGCACGGATGACAGCTGCCGTCAGTGATGGATCTTGCACCCACCTACCATTGACAAAAAGTGTGATGTCCTTGCGGTTCGAACGGGTTAAGTTGAGATTGCTGACAAAACCCTCGACGCTATTTTCAGTATCTTCATAATGGATGGGCATCAGGTTTTTAGCGTCAGCAACGCCAAAAAGGTCCTGTAAAATCTCCTTGCGGTCGCCGCTACCGGTTGTGTGTAAAAACACCTTGCCATCTTGCTTCAGTTGCCAACGAATGTTTGGATAAGCCAAAGCATACCGCGTTATCAAACCCGTAATCTGGCGACTCTCGGTTGAATCCGATTTGAGAAATTTCAACCTGGCTGGCACATTATAAAATAGGTCTTCGACACTAACGATGGTGCCATCAGGCGCGCTTTTGGCGATAACGCCCTCATTTATACCGCCATCTACGCGCAAAGCAGCGCCTAATTCAGCATCTACGTGCTTACTGACAAGACTCATCTTGGAAACGGACCCAATTGAAGCCAAAGCTTCCCCACGAAAGCCTAAGGTGCGAATGTCGAAAAGATCTTCCGCTTTGGTCAGTTTACTGGTGGCATGACGCGATAAGGCTAAGGCAATTTCTTCGGCTGGAATACCGTGCCCATTATCTGAAACCTGAATAAGCTCTTTCCCGGATTTTTTGATTTCAATATCAATTTGAGAAGCACCGGCGTCAATAGCATTTTCTACCAGTTCTTTGACGACCGAAGCCGGTCGTTCAATCACTTCCCCGGCGGCAATTTGTGATGCTAATTTTTCAGAAAGTATTTTTATTCCCATGAATTGATTATACCAAGGCGACATCTTTAATAAACCTTAGATGTCTATCTGCTACAATAGAAACATGGATTATGAAGCTAGATTGGACGGCATTTTATCAACTTTACCTGATAAACCAGGTTGCTATCTGATGAAGAATGAGAATGGCGACATTATTTACGTTGGTAAAGCAATTAACTTAAAAAATCGTGTCCGTTCCTACTTTCAAAAAATGGCTTCCCACAATTACAAAACGCGGCAGTTGGTCAAAGCTATCCGCGATATTGATTGGATTGTGGTTGGTTCTGAACTGGAAGCCCTTATCCTGGAACTCAATCTCATCAAGCAACACCGCCCCTTCTATAACGTTAAACTCAAAGATGACAAACGCTATCCTTATATCAAGGTCAATTGGGCTGATCCCTTTCCAAAAGTCACCGTTACCAGACAAATGGAAAATGATGGTTCGCGGTATTTTGGTCCTTACACTTCGGTTTGGGCTGTGCATCAAACGCTGGATGTATTGCGCAAAATCTTCCCTGTTTTGAGCTGCAATCGTGTAATAACCGGTAAAGACAGTCGCCCTTGCCTGTATTACGAGATGAAACTTTGTCTTGGACCGTGTATTGGCGCCGTTGACCAAGAGACTTATCGCCAGGTGGTAGATGACTTCTGTAAGTTTTTGGAAGGCAAAACCGATGTCGTCATGAAAAGGCTCAAAGCGGATATGGCAAGCCATTCGGACTCTTTAAACTATGAAAAGGCCGCCATTATTCGTGATCAAATCCAGGCCATCGAACGGGTTGTCGAAAGACAAAAAATCGTATCGGACACCCAGCAAGATTCCGATATTATCGCCATGGCACGGGGTGAAAACGAAGCTTGTGTGCAAGTCTTCTTTATTCGCTCAGGCAAACTCATTGGTCGGGAATACTTCATCCTGGAAGGCACGGATGATGAAGCCAATAATGAAATCTTAGAAGAATTTATCAAACAATTCTATTCACAGTCGGCCTTTATCCCCAAAAACGTGATGTTACCGGAAGAAGTTGAAGAAGCTTACATCATAAAAGAATGGCTTAATACCAAGCGCGGTGGTGAAAAGGTTGAAATCAAGGTTCCAAAACGGGGAAAATGGCGTGAATTAGTCGAGATGGCAACCGAAAACGCCACAGAAACGCTCGGTGCACTCGAAACGCGTTGGAAAGCAGATAAAGACCGCCAAAGGGAAGCACTTGCCCAAATTCAGTCGGCGCTCAACATGCCGCAACCACCTACCCGCATCGAATGTTATGACATTTCAAATACCCAGGGTGTGGCGAGTGTTGCCAGTATGGTGGTCTTTGAACAAGGCGTTGCCAATAAGAAGCTATATCGGCGTTTCAATATCCGCAGTGTTGTTGGGCCGGATGATTTTGCCTCCATGGCTGAAGCGCTTCGACGGCGTTTTGCCAACTATGAAGAAGCTTTGGCGCAAAAGGACGAGCCCGGTAAAAAACAAGACCTCGCTTTTAGCATGTTACCGGACCTTTTAATCGTCGATGGTGGCAAGGGGCAGCTAAATGCTGCCTTGGAAGTTTTAGAAGATTTTGGGCTATTGGGTAAATTTGCTGTGGCTGCGTTGGCAGAAAAGCAGGATGAACTTTTTGTACCCAAAGAAAGTTTCTCGATTCGTCTTGAAGATGGTTCGCAAGGCTTGTTTCTATTGCAACGCATTCGCGACGAAGCCCACCGCTTTGCCATCACCGCTCACCGCAACCGGCGTGGTAAAATTGGCCTGATGTCCAGACTAGACGAGATTGCTGGCTTAGGTCCTGCCAGACGGCGCGCCTTGATTGATCGCTTTGGCTCAATTGAAGGAATTAAACAGGCTGAAGCCACTGAAATAGCCGGTATAAAAGGTATTTCGCTCAATTTGGCACATCAAATAAAGACTCAATTGGAGTAGGGTTATATGAGATCAAACAAAGCTTACAAA
>CAZUZM010000005.1:29956-33253 GCA_964624615.1 uncultured Anaerolineaceae bacterium | reverse complement strand
AACGTCCCTAGCGCAGGTTCACGTCATCCCTTTGAAACCTATCTTGTTATTAACCGGGTTGAAGGTTTGCCCGTAGGTCTTTATCACTACGTCCCACAAAAACATGCCATTTACTTAGTTGATGACTCCCTGGAAACCCTTCAAGCCATCAATGCCAGCACATTCGAACAAAAGCAAGTTGTCACTGCGTCTGTCAACTATATTTGGGTTGCAGAAGTATATCGCACAAGCTGGCGGTACCAGGAACGTGCCTATCGTTATCTCTTTATCGACGCTGGACATGTGTGTCAAAACCTGTACCTTGCAGCAGAATCAGAAGGAAATGCGGTTTGTGCCATTGGTGCCTATAAAGACGACGAGGCCAACAAAGCTTTGGGCTTGGATGGCCACGAAAAATTTGTCATCTATATGGCGAGTGTCGGAAAGCCAAAACGCTCTTAATGTCTTTAGGCTTCGAAATTCTCACGATTTTTTTATTACTTACCCCAGACGCGCGCGTTCTTCTTCGATAATGCTTGCGTCTAGTTTTTTAATCAAAGGTGTTGGCTTATTGAAAGCGCGTCCACCGCTCATTTCTTCGGCTTTCCAAAGGTCTTTGCCGGGTTGGCTTATGCAACCTTCGGACAACTTATAGCCTAAAGTAATGTGCTCGGCAACATCATCCTTCACCAATCCTCGCTTGGCTTCACCAAACAAAGTGCCAGGATGGTCCAGGATTTCCATTAACGCCTGGGAAGTATTGGGTAAGAATGGTGCAAACATCAGGTTGAGCCATTCAATCGCTTGGATGGCGGTAAAGACTGATTTTTCAGCTTCAGCCCTATCGGTCTTGATTTCAAACCATGGCGCGTGAACGTCCAGATACTTGTTTACCTCACCAGCCAGTTCCATCACCATTGACAAAGCAGCGCGTAACTCAACTTGTTCAAACTTTTCGGCCACTACTTCAAAGCCTTTTGCGACTTTCGCCAGTAAGTCTTGATCCGTTTCGCGTAAGGATTCTGGCGCGGGAATAACACCCTCCCAATTCTTATGCGTAAAGCTCAAAACACGGTTGGCAAGGTTACCCCAGGTAGCCAAAAGTTCACTGTTATTGCGGTTATAGAAGTCCTGCCAATCCCAATCGGTATCCCTGGTTTCAGGCATCGTCATCGTCAGGTAATAGCGGACGGCATCAGCATCATAACGTTCCAAAATATCCAAGCCCCAAACTGCCCAGTTCTTTGAGCCGCTAATTTTGCGCCCTTCCAGGTTCATAAACTCATTGGCGGGGACATTGTAAGGCAGATTGAGTTTTTGCGGGTTTTCAGTGCCCATACGCACGTCAAAGCCAGTATCCATGCCCAAAAGTTCGGCAGGCCAGGTCACGGCGTGAAAAGTAATATTATCTTTACCAATAAAATAAAAGGCTTTGGCATCACGATTAATCCAATAATCACGCCAGGCTTCGGGCTGATCATTTAATGCGGACCATTCAATACTCGCTGAAAGATAACCCATCACGGCTTCAAACCAAACATAGAGGCGTTTCTTTTCCCAGCCTTCAAGCGGCACGGGGATGCCCCACTCCATGTCACGGGTGATAGAAGTTGGCTTTAGGCCTACTGATTGAATATTGCCAAGACTTTGGCGCATGACATTCGGTCGCCAATAGCTTTCCCTGGCCAACAAAAAGTCCTTAATTTTGGGCTCAAGGGAACGCAAGTCCAAGTAATAATGCTCGGTTTCTCTCAAGCTGGGTGTGGTATCGTCCAAAACAGTTCTGGGGTCTATCAATTTTTCAGGGTCAAGTGCCTGTCCACATTGTTCACATTGGTCAGAACGTTGGCGTTCAGCGCCGCATAAGTAACAAGTCCCAACCACGTAACGGTCAGGCAAGAAGCGGTTTTGAGAGTCGCTAAACCATTGTTTTGAGATTTCAGTATGCAAAAAGCCATTTTCCAATAGAGTCAGGAAAACTTTCTGAGCAACGTCAAAATGGTTTTGGGTGTGGGTAGAGGTAAAAAGGTCATAGCTAATACCGAGCTTTTCAAAAAGCTCAACAAAACGGGGCTGATAGCTTTGATAGACGTCGTAAGGTGTTTTGCCTTGTTCATCCGCTTTAATGGTGATGGGTGTGCCATGGGCATCCGCACCAGAAACCATCAAGACATGTCGCCCACGCAGGCGGTGATAGCGGGCAACAATATCACCAGGCAAGTGAGAGCCAGTGATATTGCCGACATGGATATCAGCATTGGCATAAGGCCAGGCAATCGCAATTAAAATAGGTTCATTCATAGAAACTCCAAATAAAAAGGTTCAAACATTGTATCATTTTAAGCGTAGAAACCCTAAGGCTTAATCAAAAATGACGCGGCTTTCGGTATGTTCACATTCCCCATTGTTTAGATTTTGGCCACACTCTACACAAATGCCTTTACATTCAGCTTGGCAAATATTGTTCATAGGCAGTTCCAGCAAGAGATAATCCCGAAACAAGCTTCCCAAGTCGATGTAACCATCCTCAGGCACCGTCTCATCATCCGTTTCCTCTTGGAAACGCTCAAGAAAAGTGTAAAGCTCTTCAAATTCAGTTCGTACTGGCGTTTGGTAGGCAACAAGGCAGCGCGCGCATACCGTGTCGATTTTGGCGCCTAATTTTGCGCGCAAAAGCAGTCCTTCACGGGTACGGGATAACGAATAGTCAATGATCAGGTCATGAAGGTTTAAATCAGGTGGAATAAAGATTTCTTCAATTTTTTGATGAAATGCTTTGGTGTAGCCAATCGGTCGGTTGTAAAAATAGCCTACATTCGTGCGTAGTGAATAGATTTTCTTTTCCATAACGAGTACAATCTTGTTTAATTTACATGATTATAACACGCCAGATTTTTAGATTTTGGCAGAATAGGTTTCTGTACAGATTACGATGAAAAAGCTTCTGATTGCCAGTAACAACGACCATAAATTTCAAGAATTATCGGCTCTTTTGGCGGATTTGCCGCTAAAACTTATCAAACCCAAGGATTTGGGTATTTTTCTTGATGTGCCCGAAACAGGCGCAAGTTATTATGCCAATGCCTTAATCAAAGCCCGGGCTTTTCATGAGGCTAGTCAATTACCGGTTTTGGCTGATGATTCTGGGCTTGAAGTCCTTGCGCTGGACGGGATGCCGGCAATTTACTCCCATCGGTTTACCCCAGTCGAAGATGCAACGGACCGTGATCGCTGTTTTTATCTTTTAGGTCGATTAACAGAAAAGCCTCAACCTTGGCCGGCCGCGTTTCAATGTACCGCGATGCTGTATGTGAACCA
>CAZUZM010000005.1:7145-29856 GCA_964624615.1 uncultured Anaerolineaceae bacterium | reverse complement strand
AAATGCGTTCATTTCGCTTGTTTTGCTAAATAAGGTAAAATTCTTTTATGAAGATGTATCAAAAAGTGTCTAGGGTAGTGCTTTTATTCAGCATGGTCTTAGCGCTTTCAGCCTGCGCATTGGGTTCTAAAACTCAACCGACATTAGCACCTCCAATGGTGCAAAGTGAAGGGAGTGTTGAAAGTGGTTTTCCAACCCCATTGCCCACCTACACCCCTCCTGTCGCCCCATTGGGAAGTGAAAGTAACCCCATTCTCATTGGCATTATTAACGCTGCTTCTTCAACCGAGCAAAACGACGGATTAGCTCAAATCAGCAGCCAGATTTTTGGTGCACTTCAGTTAAGTGTACAGGCCAAAGTTTACAATGATTATTTAAGTTTGGAATCTGCTTTTCAACGGGATGAATTACATTTCGCTTGGCTTCAACCCGCTGAATACCTTTTAGCGTCGCAAAAAGGATTGGTGTCATCTCTACTAGGTGTTAATAGTCTTGGCGTTAGTGCGTATGGTATTCAATATTTGGCACATAAGGACGCTGATTTGGTCTCCTATTTTGATGTGCGTAACAATACCGCCACGAGTAGCCCCGAACATGCTTTAAAGCAATTTGCTGGTATGAGGCCATGCCTTACTAATGACAAATCATTGGCGGGGTATTGGGTGCCTCTGGCATATCTTGCCAAAAGCAAAATTGATTGGCTCCCTCCGGTACAGACCCATAGCTATAATGCAAATATGCGTGCCGTTTATGTTCAGGGCATATGTGGCTTTACATCCACGTATGCCATTAGTGCAGACCCGCGAAGTTCTTCTGCTGTAATTACTGAGTTAACCGATGTGATGGAAAAATTGCCAGTTATTTGGATATCACCTGCTATCATTCCAAACCGCGCTTTCGCCGCGTCAAATAAGGTTGATTTGGGAATTCAATCGCGTATAGCCGAATTTTTGCTTCAATACGCAAGAAACGAATCAGGCAGACACAATTTAACCCAAGCATTGCAATATGAAGTATCTGGGTTGGTGGCGCAAAATGACAGTGCCTTTCAAAACTTACGCGAACTACTCAGTTTCACTGAGGTTCGCCTTTTAGATCTCATCCAATAGCTTATGTTACGACTACTCAAAAAAGCCCTTATTCCATTTTTAATCATCTTCTTTGTTATTGGCGGTTTTCGGGTTCACATGCTCGTAAGCACCTCAAAAAATATAAAAACCATCGAAACTATAGAACAAATGCCTGTTGTTATGGTGCCTGGGGCTGGCTTGTCGCGGGATGGAACGCCTTCATTACCCTTGAGAGATCGATTGGACGCTGCTGGTCAACTTTATCTAACCGGTAAGGTTCAGAAAATATTGCTGACTGGGGACAATCGCTTTGAAAATTATAATGAACCAAGTGCGATGTATGCTTATTTGGTGAGTAAGGGCATTCCTGAAAGTGACTTGGTTTTAGACTACGCTGGCAGACGCACTTATGATTCTTGTTATCGAGCCAAGGCTATTTTTGGTCAAGATAAGATGATTGTCGTCACACAGCCTTACCATCTGCCTCGTGCGGTGTTTCTTTGTGAGCAACTGGGTATTGAAACCCAAGGATTAGCCGTAGACCAATCTCGCTATTTACGACAACGTTTTTTGTTTTGGAATTTTCGCGAAGTTTTCGCCACTTTAGCAGCTTACTGGGATGTTTACATCACCAAACCAATTCCGGTGCTTGGTGATCCAGAGCCAATAGTCATACCATAAGCTACAGGTATCGAGCTGCCTTTTTCGAAGAAAAGTTAGCTTTTAGAACAAACTGGCTTGTGGTGATGGCGGTTCTTCGTCTTCGACCCGATTGTCACGTGGGTTACTCAAAGGCCTGTCGTCATGCCCTTCCCAATAGCGCGTGTAGTCATGCATAGTGGTAAAGTCAATGAGCTCATCACCAGGTTTAAGGCTAAACATCGCTTGTCCGTTCGCTGCCCGTTTTCTGGCAACCGCATTGGTGATTGTAAAGACTTTACTGGCAGATTTTCTAAAATGACAAACGCCACGGTCGGTTAATTTTCCCACGAGTTGAGCCACGATTTCATCATCTTTGGCTAATTTCCAGGCAATCACACCTTGACCATATCTACCCTGAACTGGGAATTCATCCGCAGGCACGCGTTTGGCCAAACCCATTCGTGTAATAAAGGCGACTTCGTCTTTCTCTTCGATAACACTTGCCCCAATAACATAGTCATTAGGCTTTAACTTAATGGCATTGACTCCAGCAGCGACTAAACCCATCGCCCGTACATCTTCTTCTTTGAAACGAATGGTCATGCCCGAAGCCGTTGTAATCAAAATATCCTGGTTTCCTTTGGTGAGGATAACGGTTAAAAGTTCATCCTCTTCGTTGGTGCGTCCCATCACAAAACTGCTAGCCGAGGCGCCTGGCAAGTCTGAAACTGAAGAGCGCTTTATCATCCCTTGTCGGGAAACCATGACCACATAACTTTCAGGCAATGCTTCGCGATCCATCGGAACTGTAAAAACAGCTTGTAACAAATCGCTATCCACCAAGGGCGAAATTTGCGCAGCACGCTGTCCCCCTTCCACTTGGGCTTGATTTGGCACTGAAAGGGACGATATAGCGGCAGCTTTGCCTGTTGTCGTAACCAGATAAACATTATGGTGTGAATTGGTCCTTAGCATATGCCAAGGCGCATCCACCCCACCCAAACGACTTTGCTTATCGCCATCAGTGCGAGAAATCATGCCCGAATCTTTCAGCTCTATCCAAAAGTTTTCAAGGGGCATTACATCTGTTTGGGTAAAGAGTTCCGATGCTTTTTCACCTTCGCCGAGTTGAATAATTTGTGTACGCCGTGCGTCTGCAAACTTTTCTCTAACTGCTTTAAGTTCATTAATTACCACATTACGCATCTCTTTAGGCGACTTTAACAGCGCTTTAAGTTCAGCAATTGCCTTACTGACCTGTTTGTATTCATCTTCAATTTTTCGACGTTCAAGTGATGCTAATCGACGTAAAGGCATTTCAAGAATGGCATTTGCTTGAATTTCATCTAATTTGAACTTAGTCATCAGGCTTTGGCGTGCATCATCTACCGATTGAGATTTGCGTATAATACGAATAACTTCGTCAATATTCTGTATAGCTATGCGCAAAGCGGCTAATATATGAAGGCGCTCCTCGTTTTTTCTCAACAAATATTCACTTCTGCGCCGAACAACTTCTAATCGGTGATCTAAATAAACCCGTAGTGCTTGTTTGAGCGGCAAACGATGAGGGCTTCCATCAACCAAGGCTAAAATGTTTACACCAAAAGCAGAATGCATTTGTGTGCGTTTATATAAGGTTGCCAAAATCTTTTCGGGATCGGCGTTTTTTGTGAGGTCAATAACAATCCGCATACCTTGTCGGTCAGATTCATCCCGTAAATCGCTAACACCTTCAAGGCCACCATCTCTGGTTATTTCCGCGATTCTTTCAAGTAAATTAGTCTTATTGACCAAATATGGTAATTCAGACACAATGATGCGAATTCTGCCCCGAGAGAGCTCCTCTAAACGTGCACGAGCCCGCATTTGAACAATGCCATTACCGCTGCCATAAATTTGGGCAAGCGAATCGGAAGTCTCATCCTGCAAAATAAGTCCGCCAGTAGGAAAGTCTGGACCCTTGATGTGTCGCATCAAATCTTCAACCGTAATGTCATCAAGAGAATCCCAATTTTCAAGCATCATAACCAATCCATCCACAACCTCTCCGAGGTTATGAGGTGGTATATTGGTTGCCATACCAACAGCAATGCCAGCCGCCCCATTGACGAGCATAGCTGGTACTGCGGAGGGCAGCACTTTAGGTTCCTTAAGCGTCCCATCAAAATTATCAAGAAAATCGACCGTATCCATGTCAAGCTGAGCAAGCATTTCGATGGCTTCATGGCTTAGACGCGCTTCGGTATAACGCATGGCAGCAGGTGGATCGCCATCGATGCTCCCAAAGTTACCCTGCCCGTCAACAAAGCGATAACGCATCACAAAATCTTGTGCCATACGTGCCATGGCATCGTATACCGCTGAATCACTGTGTGGATGATACTTACCCAAAACCTCGCCAACGATACGTGCTGATTTTTTGTGTGGGGTATCCGCACGAACACCCATATCGTACATTGCATAAAGAATACGACGTTGTACTGGTTTCATGCCATCACGAGCGTCTGGTAACGCGCGTGAAACGATTACGCTCATTGCATAATCGAGATAACTTTGTTGCATTTCGTGATTAATATTAACAGTTTTGATATCGCTTTTATTCATAGCCATTCCTCAGGCTTTTAGGTCAGTTTTTAGGCACAATAAATATAGCACAAAAAAACCCGGAATGATTACATCCCGGGTTTTACTTTTTTATTTGGGACGATTAGTTGTCCTCTTCATCCTTATTGTCTAATTCGGACTCATCTTCGTCATCTAAAAGGTCGTCGTCTTCCAAAGGATAGCCCGCTTCATCCAGTTCCAGGGCTTCTTCTTCAAGGTCATCGTTTTCAGTTTCAAGGTCTTCGTCTTCATCGTCCGTTTCCCAACCGAAGTCTTCATCTGCGTCAAGTGCGGCGTCCAAAACAAAATCTTCATCCGTGTCAAACATTGCCAGTTGCTCGTGTTCTTCGTCAAGCTCCAGCAAGTCTCCCTCAGCGCTGTCACCGTTAAAGCGACCGGGTTTAAAGCCGGTACCAGCAGGAATGAGCTTACCGATGATGACGTTCTCTTTCAATCCGTAAAGTGGGTCTTCTTTAGAAGCAATTGCAGCCCCAGCCAAAACCTTAATGGTGTGCTGGAAGCTAGCGGCAGATAAGAAACTATCCGTGCTCAATGAGGCCTTTGAAATACCCAACAATACTTCGTTGTATCGCGCGGGTTTCATGCCTTTCGCGAGCAAATCCTCGTTGAGTTTTAAGATTTCAAGGCGGTCAACCAAATCTTGGGGCAAAAAGTCTGTGTCGCCCGGTCGGGTAATCTGAACTTTGTTGAGCATCTTGCGGATGATCACTTCAAAGTGTTTATCGTTGATGTTCTGACCTTGGGTGCGATAAACTTGTTGAATTTCGCGCATCAGATACTG
The DNA here is from genome assembly GCA_964624615.1 of uncultured Anaerolineaceae bacterium. Lineage (GTDB taxonomy): Bacteria > Chloroflexota > Anaerolineae > Anaerolineales > Anaerolineaceae > Mesolinea. Next base: position 24,735 of record CAZUZM010000005.1, on the reverse strand, counting down.
TTCTGTTTCTTCACGACCCTTGATCTTCAAAATAGTATGAGGGTTCAAAGAACCTTCAGTAAGCTGCTCACCAGCTTCTACTTTTTGTCCATCGGTAATGATAAGACGCGCGTTACTGGGAATTTCGTAAACCTCAGAAGATTGGTTTTCATAAGAAACGATAACCGTTCGATCTTCAATACGAACCCGACCACCATGCGTTGCGTTAATAGTCGCTTCTTCAAATTCGGCAATAACATCACCGCTGGCAATTTCATCTGCATCATTGACTTTGATTGTCCAACCTTCAAGAATTTCATAAGGTTCAGGAACCATTTCGCTAAAGTCAACACGAACGGAACGTTGATCGGTGTGCTTGTCGCTTTGTTCGATGTAAGCTGTACCGGTAATTTCGGTAATAATCGCTTCACCCTTAGGCGTGCGACGTGCTTCAAAAAGTTCTTCAACACGGGGCAAACCAGTTGTAATGTCGCCACCTGCAGCAACACCACCGGTATGGAAGGTTCGCAGGGTCAGCTGAGTACCAGGCTCACCAATCGATTGAGCAGCAACGATACCGACCGCAGCACCTAAGTCAACCATTGTACCGCGACCTAAATCTTCACCATAGCAGCTGGCGCACACGCCATGAACCAATTCACAAGTCAGGGCAGACCGAACTTTAATTTCAGCAACATTTGCTGAAACAATACGGCGGGCGAAATCTTTGTTGATAAAGTCATTGCGTTCAGCAATAACTTCTCCCGTTGCCGGATGAATAACACGGTCTGCTAAGACACGGCCACGAATTCGGTCAAGGAAGGGTTGTCCAGCTTTGGGATCAACCGCTTTCAAAACGATGCCGTCCAGCGTGCCACAGTCTTCATTGTTGATGATGATATCCTGGGCAACATCAACCAACCGTCGGGTCAGATAACCGGCTTCAGCAGTACGCAAAGCGGTGTCAGCCAAACCTTTACGTTGACCGTGAATGGAAATGAAGTATTCCAGAGCATCCAAACCTTCGCGGAAGCTTGATTGAATAGGCATTGGAATAATACGACCACTGGGGTCAGCCATCAAACCACGCATACCAGCCATCTGTGCGATAGGACCGAAGCCACCTTTGGTCGCACCAGAAATAGCCATGGTAGAAAGGTTACCCACGGGGTCCATGTAATGGCGCACGGCATCAGAAACCTTCTTGGAGGTATCTTGCCAAATGGCAATAATGCCATCGTTTTGTTCCTTCTCAGTCAACAAACCACGTTTGAATTCTTTTTGAACGCGTTCGACTTCCAGCAAAGCTTCTTTGATCAATGCGGGTTTCTCAGGTGGCACAGTAATATCAGCAACAGCGAGTGTAGAACCGCTTTGGGTTGCATACCTGAAACCAATATCTTTAATAGCGTCAGCCACAATCGTGGTTGATTCCTGACCGTCAACTTCATAGATGTCTTCAATCAAGTCACGTACGCCACCCTTGTCTAAGGGAATGTTCGTGAATTGCGCTTTTTCAGGCAGAATATCGTTGAAAATGGCACGACCAACAGTGGTGTCAATCATTCGCACGACAGCTTTCGCCATGCGGTCATTATTTTCATCAAACCAAGTTTTTGCGAGTAACTTTATCTTGGTATGAATTTCAATCTGTCCCAATTGATAGGCCAGAATCACTTCGTCGATGCTGCCAAAGACCCGGCCATCACCCTTACGTGGCGTGGCATCGTCCATGGTCAGATAATACACACCTAATACCATGTCTTTACCAGGGCTGATAATAGGTTCACCACTGGCTGGTTTAAGCAAGTTTTTACTAGCCAACATCAGCTCGCGGGCTTCAGCCACAGCTTTGTCTGAAAGAGGCACGTGAACAGGCATCTGGTCGCCGTCGAAGTCAGCGTTGAAGGCTGTGGTCACCAACGGATGTAACTGAATGGCACTACCTTCAATAAGTACAGGCTCAAAAGCTTGAATACCTAAACGGTGAAGCGTAGGAGCGCGGTTGAGCAACACTGGGCGGTCTTGAATAACTTCTTCAAGGACTTCCCAAACCTCAGGGCGATTGCGTTCAATAAAACGTTTGGCTCCCTTAATGTTCGAGGTATAACCATGTTTATCCAAACCTGCAATCACAAAGGGACGATAAAGTTCCAATGCCATAGATTTGGGCAAACCACATTGATAAAGTTTGAGGTGTGGACCAACGACGATAACTGAACGTCCAGAATAATCCACGCGTTTACCCAAAAGGTTTCGGCGGAAACGGCCCTTCTTACCCTTCAGCATATCGCTAAGAGAACGTAATTCGCGTCGGCCACGACGAGAATACATACGTCCGCGTTGGGAGTTGTCAATCAATGAGTCGACAGCTTCCTGGAGCATACGTTTTTCATTACGGACAATAACCTCTGGCGCACCGAGCTCAAGCAAACGTTTCAAGCGGTTGTTGCGATTAATTACACGGCGATAAAGATCGTTAAGGTCAGATGTTGCAAAGCGCCCACCGTCCAATTGCACCATTGGGCGCAAGTCGGGAGGAATGACGGGCAATACTGTCAAGACCATCCACTCTGGTTTATTGCTGGAACGTCTAAAAGCTTCAACAACCTTTAATCGACTTGTCGCTTTCTTGCGTTTTTGCTTGCTACGTGTAGTACGTGCTTCATTCCATAGATTTTCAGCCAAGGCATTAATGTCGATGCGCTTCAAGATATCATAAAAGGCTTCGGCGCCCATATCGGCTTTGAACACATTACCCCAACGCGTTTTCAGGTCACGATATTGTGATTCGCTAAGGAAGGTAAAGGGATGAAGCTCATACAACTCGTCACGCAGTTTAGCGTTTTCAGTCTTTGTGAGTTCTTCCTGGTCTTCCAACAAGCCACGTTTGGCGTCAGCGTCAATATCAAACTGGGCACGAACTTCTTCGCGCTCTTTATTTAACTTGTGGAGAGCACTTTCTTTTTCTGCTTGAAGGGTTTCTTCTAAGGCTTCTATATGCTCTTTAACAATTTCTTGCATTTTGGAAATATGTGCAGAAACTACTTCTGTGTTGGCATCAACAACCACAAGTTCCCGATCATCAGCGGAAAAAACGATTGGCTTACGAATGGTTTTGCCAAGCTTATCGTTCAATTCTCTTTCAAGGCGCTGTCCTTCTGAAAGGGCTGGTCCAAACAAATTCACAACGCGCTCATCGAATTCAGTGTTGGTGCGTTCAATTTGAGCATCCAATTCTTTGACCTTAATGTCGCGAGCTTTTTTGAGGGCAATAATTTCGTCATTGAGCTGGTTTGTTAACTCGTGTTCTGAAACGCTAATCTCATCTTCGAGTCTCTTAAGCGCTTTTTGTCGAGCATCTTCATCGACATAGGTGACGATGTATTGAGCGAAATAAAGGACACGATCCAAATTTCGGCGGGAGATATCTAATAAGAGACCTAGATAAGAAGGGATTCGGCGGGTATACCAAATGTGAGCAACTGGGGCTGCTAAGTCAATATGCCCCATGCGTTCTCGACGAACAGATGAACGCGTTACTTCAACGCCGCACTTGTCACAAACGATTCCTTTGTAACGGGGGTTTTTATATTTACCACAATAGCACTGCCAGTCGCGGGTAGGCCCAAAGATAGCTTCACAGAAAAGACCGTCTTTTTCAGGTCTAAGTCGACGATAGTTTATCGTTTCCGGTTTTAATACTTCACCGTAAGACCAACTTCGAACAACCTCCGGTGAGGCCAGATTGATGCGAAGTGCTTCCATTCCTTTTGCTTCCACTCATACCTCCAATTTGATGAGGATAAATTAAGACATAAAACGCCCACTGAAAAAGATTTTTTTCAGAGCGTTTTGGCTTATTAATACAATTTGCGCAATTTTTGATTATAGTGCCTTATACCCAGTTGTGTCAAGCTTTTTTGTACGATATCTCAACTTTATATTAGCAATTATCAACTTCTTTTACCTGGTTTATTTTACCACCAAATAAATTTGTTTATAAACAACACCAAAGTTACGGCTTATTTCTAAACTTCGAGTATTAAAAATAAAAAATCCCCCTAAAATGTAAGTCTCTGTTATCCTTGCTGTTTCCCCCTCCCCTTTTGAGCATTTTGGTAATCGCTTGTTCTCCCACTCCTCCGCCACAGAAAAAGGGATGTATTACCTAAAATACTGTTTGCTGGATATCGCCTATAAGGACACAAAATGTATCTCTTGTTATAACCTTGTCGCTCAACCGATACCAATGCTTACATCTTGCAAGATATTACCATTGCAAAGTACAAAAAAAACCACCCAAATGGGTAGTTTTAAGGTGTTTTCTAAAAAATTGTGCAGTTTTACGTGCTTTGTATCATGTTTGTATCGTTAATATTTTCTTTGTGTTCATAAAGAACTGTAATTAATTTAGTTCTATTATGCACATTGAACTTGCCATAAATGCTTTTAATAAAATACTTAACGGTATTCTCACTGATAAATAATTCTGCTGCAATCGCTTTGTTTGTCTTACCTTCTAACAACAAACTAACTACCTGAGACTCTCTTTCAGACAAATGACCATAAGTTGCGGTTCTATCAATTTCAATTGCTTTTTCGGTTTTGGTCAATTCTGAAAACGTTGTCAAATAAGCATGGTTTTTGAGTAAACCAACCAGGTGGCGATGCAATGGAGGAAGCATAATTAAGGTTATGCTCATCAAGAATAAAGCCATCAATGCGGGATGAGGTAAGTTAAATTTACCGTTGTCAAAAAGTTTTCCTAACAAACCACCGACGATAACGCCTAAAACGTTCGCAGAAAGACCAATTCCAAAAACAGTGGCTGGATTGTCACGTAACTCTAACATTTCGCCAAGAATACTCCACCAAAACAGATCGAAAACGCCGCTAGCGCCTAGCATCAAGGTGTTTACAATTAAGTAACTAATCGCGTCTCTTCCCAAAACCAAAAAGCCAACAAAAGACATCGCTATCATAGAAATCGCGACAAAAAGTATGTAGGTGCGGTTCCTCGTCTTTGGTAAATTACGCATGATAAAAATCGTAATGATGTATGGAACAGCCCAATACCAACTTGTTAACCAATCTATATTAATAAAAGCTGGTTTTACGACCTGATACATCAAACCAGAGCTTATGGTAATAAAAAGGATGAAAAAGCATAAAAAGTAAAGTATACGTCTGATAGAAATTTTTTCCTGCTCTCGATCAGCATCAAGCATGGGCAATTCTTGTTCTCCATCTGACAAATGTAAAGAAAACAAAAAAGCCAGGAATATCAAAACCATACCAATAGCTAAAGCTACTTGAGCACTAATATAAATAGCAATAACGTTAATAATCGTCATTAAAATGTTTGAGATAATCAAGAGATCAGCAACTGACTTAATGCGTTCATCTTTAGGCGTGCCTTCTTTAAGATAAAAGCCCCATGCTGCGACACAGGCTCCTGCTAAAAACGAAGCCAAAACAATCACAATTGTCCAAATTATAGTTGGAGGAAAAAAGAAAATAATCGAAATTGTCAAAAAGAATAGAAACGAAAAATGATACAAGCGTTTAGCAGCGCTTTTACTTTTTATTACTAGACCACATACTAACAGACCAACGTAGTTAGCAATTAAACTAGCAAAAATCATAAATGCGGGGTCAATTTTATGATATTCTGCCAGAGTGTAAAGAACTTGACCTTCAATCAAAAATGAGAGCATCCATGTAGAAAACAGCGATTGAACGAGAACTGAAAGTTTGCGTTCATCCATTTTTCTGAAATCTTTTGTAAAGGATTTTAAAATCTGCATTATGTAAAATTTATGTCCAAGTATCAAGTTTCAAACAAAACGGTTTACGGTTGATTACTGATTGGCGCATTACTGTGGCCAATATAAATCCTTTCTATAAAAAATATTACTGAACATTCTACCACTAGAAAGTGAGACCTGGTTCAAAAAAACCAAAAAAAAACTAAGCAAGTTTGTGAATAGGAATATCCAAATAAAAGCGACTGCCCTCACCGAGCTGGCTTTCGACACGGACTGTACCACCATGCTTTTCGGCAATTGCTTTAACGATTGCTAAACCCATACCCATGACTGTATTTTCAAAGCTTTCATCTTCGCCAAGATGATAAAAGCGGCTAAACAAAGAAGGCTGGTCAATAGGTGCGATGCCTTTACCCTGATCTACAACACTGATGTGTAACCAAGAGGCATCTTTTTCAGCCACCACATGAACCTCACCACCCATAGGGCTAAATTTTATGGCGTTTTCCAGTAAGTTATATAAAGCCTGTTGGATTAAGGTTTGGTCAGCAGAAATGTAAGGTGTCGCCATTTGGCTAAAGTTTTTAATAATCGTAACTTTCTTTTGTTGCGCGTTTGGCGTTAGCAAACGAATGACTTCATCGGTTTTCTGATCAAAATCAAAACGAACATAATTGAGCGCTTCAAGCATGTCAAGCCGTTCCAGATTGAGCATTTTATTGACCAATCTATTCATACTTTCTGCATTTTCTTCAATTAATTTGACATAAGTTTGTTGCTCTTTATTGAGGTTCCCCATGCGTTGCAATAAAATTAAGTGTCCTTTTATCATCTTAATCGGCGATTGCAAATCATGACTGATATTACTAATGAATTCAGTTCTTTGCTGATTAATCTGCGTTAACCAGGCATTGTCCACGAGAAAAACGACAGAACCTTCATTTTTGTCGTTTAGTGTGAGGGGATAAAGTTCCATGTCATATTGTGCGCCATTACCTAAAGAAATGCCGCGGTCATAAACCTGTTGTTGGCCCCCATCTTTCAGTATGTCTAAAACCTTTTGGTGTCGAAAATAATGTTTGCCATTCTTCAGTAATACAAATCCGTTGGCATCACGTGCCATTTCTTTGGCACAATTGTTCATAAAACTAATTTCATCTTGATTGTTCAAAATAAAAATTGCATGTGGAATACTGTTGAGGGTCGATTCAAATGTCCCTTTATCACTAATGAGTTGCTGTGTTTCTTTTTTGCTACTCATCGTTACCGAAGCTCTAAAAGCTAATTCCTTGTAAAACTTGATGTCTTCCGGCGAAAACCATTTTTTTTGTTCAAAACCAACCCATAGAACGCCATGCATGCGTCCTTTATCGGTAAGAGCCAAAGCAATAATTGATTGAGGAAAAGGTGAACCAGCGCTAAGCCCAAAATATTGATCTACTTTGATATCGGTAAGGACCAATTGTTCATCCTGACCGATTTTGTCCAAAATTTTTGCGTCCAGGTAAGCATAAAGACGTGTATTTTCACCTTGACCAAACCGGGACCGAATATTTAACACATCATACTGATTTGGCGCGTCAAGCAACAAAAGTCGGGCTGAACTCGCATCCCGAGTCAATGCAGCACGTAGCACAGAGGTAAGAATTATGTCATAACCCTCTTTGGAATAGTGCGTTGGATCCAATGAAAGTAATCTTGATTGCACCTCATGACGAAATTGAAGATTCTTTCTCAGCCTTTCTAACGCGCTATGTAAGCCTTTTTCTTGTGCGTTTAAGGGCTTTGATAATAGCTCTACATCATAGCTGCCATTGCTCAACAAACGTATTTGATCGATGTAAGGTCGTAGTTCATCACCATTTTTGGGCATTTTAACAAACTTATCCAACTGCCACAACGTGCTAAAATGCTTTTTAATTAGCCAATACAATATGCCACTGATTGCAAAACCAGGCAGAAAGCTTAGCCACACATATAAGCAATATTGAAGCACATGCCACCCAAAAGGTTCTCTCAAAATGAGTGCTCGCGTACCTATAAGAAGTAGAATCAAAGGAATGGTACTTAGCCAAGTCAAAAGGAACCAAATCCATGATGATTTTTCTTTCCATTGCGATCTCTGCAACTGTGGAAATATCATAAATTTTGTCAAAATGACTGGAATGCCGGCATAAATGACTAGTAGCGCAGGATCTTGATTCCGTAAAAGGATTTGCGCCAATCCTGATATTAAACCTACAACAAAAGCCGATTCAATGCCTAGTAAGCCTAAAACGATAACACTTAAAGGTATGTGTAAAAAACCGATAAAAAAGTATGGCGTTTTGAAAAGCTCTTGAATTGGTACTCTAGAGATGGTCATCTTCAAGCCGATAATGCTTGTCGGAACAATCAAACCCAGAGCAATGATGAGTATTAACCACAGCTTTTTATCCCATTTTGTTTTTTTAACGCGCAAGTATAAAACAGACCAAACAAACAATGCCAGGAACAAGCTTATTAATAACCAAGAACCAGCTGGCAAAGCTTTAACCTGCTCAGTATTACGAAAAGTCATCGACATAAACGCTGGTATCATGGCGTGGAAATTATAGCATGTGGTACTATCGTATTACGAAATAGGTATCCAAGTTTCGATAATACTCAATATTTTTTCTACCACACCTTCGATGGTCAAATGATCGGTGTTAACCAAAATGGCATCCTCTGCTACTCGCAATGGTGCGTGTTCACGTGAAGAATCGATTACATCGCGGTGGCGTAACATCTCAATTGTTTTTTCTAAATCAATTTCATTGCCACGAGCTCGTTCTTCGAGCAAGCGGCGTTGAGCCCGCACTTCAATAGAAGCATCCAAATAGATTTTCAAGTCTGCGTTGGGTAAAACAACTGTGCCGATGTCCCGACCCAGAACCACAATGCGCCCTTTTTGAGCAATTTTTCGTTGCAAATCGGTCATAGCTACGCGCACACCTTGGTAAACTGACACCTCTGATACGCAAGCATTGACTTCATTTGATCGTATATCCCAAGTTCTATCTTTTCCATTGATCAAAACATCAAACTGTCTACCATCATCCACCGTAGCAGGAACAACGTCAACATCTAATTTTTCTGCCAATGCTGTTACAGCAGCTTCATCCTCTATTGCGACACCTGTTTCTAGCGATTCACTCGCCACCGCGCGGTACATAATACCAGTATCAAGCCAAACGTAATTCAATCTTTCGGCAACAATGGCACCAATCGTAGATTTGCCAGATGCGGCAGGTCCATCAATCGCAATAATGCCAGGAATAGGTTTACAAATGTTCTTTTTCATTTATTGATTGCTCCACTAAAAAGTTTTGTTTGTGCCCAAAAAAAGGCACCTTCAATTTGCCAATTCTTTATCGGTGAAATCAAACTTTTTAATAAAGTTTGAAAGTTCATACCTTGCCAAGGTATCGTTCGACTATATTCAACACGCATGCCACGATAGGGATCGCTAAAATTAGGAAGTTTTTCGCTTGCGCTGATAATGAGCTCAGGATTTAAGCTTGCCTTATTCACTTTGTAATCTCTAAGAATCCACCGCAAGTCTTGGTTTATTCCTTCTGTACGGATGGTAGCTTCTTCGTTGTTAATAAGCCCATAGCTTTCAAAAACATCTAGTGAAGAAAGTTGACTTGTGTTTGCAAGGAGGACAGGTCCATGGTTTAGACTTAGCTGGGTTTCCAGCGTATTTTCTTTCAAACTGTTAAATGTCTGCCCAATTGAAACAACCGCCAATACTAAAACAAGCGCGCTCGCAAAAAGGACAAGTGATTGATGTGTTTCAAAAACCAATGAACCTAACCAAATCAATACAACAATTAACAGCACACCTGCCAGAGCAGCGATGCTTAATGGAACAAAGTGCGAATTACCAGGGCTGCTTTTCGATAAACCAGATAATGTCATGCCAACATAAGTCATTAATACAATCAACAATGCAATCGCGCCGACCTTTAGGGCTTTTTTATCTTCAATTTCTAGCGCAATACATGAAAGCCACTGGGCAGTAAAAGCCCATAATGGGATAACGATTATTGTAGCAAGCCCTAAATCGTTGCGTCCCATAAGCATAGTCATAATCAACCCAAACAAAACAATCCAAATCAGATTTACGTTAAAGTCGGCCCGGTGATCTTTTAAGTTTATAAAAACAAACACAAGTGTTCCTATGAGTGGTAAAAACATGTGCTTTAAAACTATATAAAGGCTGTGATAAAAAGGAAGTTGATAAGGGTTTAAGAATAATTTAAAAAAGTGTAATAAACCTGACCCAATGTTTCCCAGTCCCGTAGGGTTTAGAAAAAAACCAGTTGATATAACAACAACTGTTACCAGAAAGACCAATACAAATTTAATCCATTCTTTTTGTTCGTAATAGGAATGCTTTAAAAATATATTTTTTACTTCGACTTTTCTCAATCTCGCAATTAGAAAAATGACTAATAGACCAAGCAGAAAAACCCAAAAGCTATAACCACCTAAAAAGGCAATCCCCAAAAACAGACCCGAAAGGCTAAGCTTGCCCTCTTGGTAAAAATGGTATGCCCAATATACAGCTGCTAAAGCAATAAGTGGGGTATTAATTTGGCGAGACATACTAACCAAAATCCAATCTAACGCCAAAGCCACCGCGAAGAAAATTGCAACCCTATTGTTATAACGCTTCATAATCAAGAAAGCAGCATAAACGATAGAAACACCGGCAAAAACAGGAACTATCCTGGCAACAAAATTCGAGCTACCAAAGACATAGAACAGTAAACTGGTAAATCCTGTATAGGCGGGTAAAGAAGACGAGCCAATACTTCCGTTATTGGCTATCGCTAACGCATCAGCAGCCAGTTGTGCATCATCAACCGTAAATGGCATTTCACTTATGCCAATAAACCGCACCAATAGCGCTAAAACAAGAATAATGAGCATCAAGATGCCTAGTTTAGATTGTTGACTACTAAGTGTAATTTCTTCTGCTTTCATTTCAGTGTCTCACTTCATAAATCATAACAGACTCTGTCTTAAAAACAGCATCAAAAAGCTGTGTAAATAAAGGTTCCGTTACTCGGTAAACTTCCCGTTCATAATTTCCAAAGACAATATATCGAATATTGTATTGTTCAATAATTTCAAAGACACGCTCACTGTTTTTGCTATTGTAAAGCTCCCGTAAATCTTGTTGACGTGTGCCAACTTCGTTTCCGCCACCACGCCATTGATGTTCATGGCCTACCCACCCCAAAACAGATGGCATTCCAGAGAAGGCAGAAATCAAATTGTGTGTGGTGTAAGATCCACCCTGATCAGCGACTGCTTCTGCCATAACGCCTACCGGTGCCTTCTCTAGCCACTCAGCTGCCAACATCGCATCCGGATAACTCTGCCTAAAAACTCGCTTGCCATCTAAACTATAGCCCATATGGGGTTTGAAGCTTTCGGTTTTGTTCATGATTTCTAACTTAGGATAAGCTATGCCGCCACATACGGCAAACAAACAAAAAATAGCAATGGCAGCTTCATATTGACGTAGAACTAGATGCCAAACGATCCAGATAATAAATAACACAATGAAGAAAAGAGCAATCCAATCCGTTCTCAATGTGCCGAATTTTGCAGGAAAAGCATGGGTATCGCCAATACTAATTGCAAAACCAGTAATGCCTAAACCAGATAGCACCCCAATAAATGCCGCATTAGGCACGTTTTTGTTCTTTACTTGCTTGAACAGAAACACAATAGCATAGCTCGCTGCAAGGGACCATAAAATCCAAGCTTGGAAATAGAATTTGAAAATTGTGTTCATTCGCCAACTAAATTGGTCCCGCAGGTATACAAACTCAGGTGCCAAGGTTAACAACGCTCCAATCAGAATAAGAAAAACAATGAAGATACGATGTGAAGGTTTGCTGGCAGCTAAATTCAATTCAGCCGATTCGTCTTCTTGAATTTGATTAGACTTTGCTTTTTTGTCAAGCAAAAGGGCTAAGGCAAAGCTCAAAACAAGGAAAAGTGTCAAAGCCGTGCCTGGTTCTTTTAACCGTGCAGCAATGCTTGATAGCATCAATGCTTTTAGATCTGGCGCACCCTGTAAACCTAATATAAAATTTCCGGATGTTTCGTTTGAAGCATGAAGCCATCCTAAGCCCCATGAAAAAACAAATAGAATAAAAAACAAACTTAGCGTCAACAATACAGCTAAGCCATAATGTTTATAGGCCTTTCTATTGAAAAAACTGTAAAACAAGTAGCCCATAATTGGCACTAATAACGGCCCAAACATCACCCAAAAGTTTTTACCTGGTGTAAAGAAAGCCAAACTTGGTAAAATGCCGCCAGCTTGAGAAGCGAAGCTTAAGTAGAAGGGTAAGTAAAGCAGAATACTTAATATTGCGCCAATGACAATAATGGCAAAGAATTCAAAAATACGTCTAATTCCCCAACCATTTTCCTGGTAACGACGGTAAACCAAACAAGCAGTCAATAAAGCTAGGTAGAATGGAAAATCCCAAGTGTTCATAAAAGCAATGCCACCAAGGCTTATTCCTGCGACTAAAACCGATACTAAATCATATTTGACGCCAAATCTATTGGAAGCTGACTGAGGTTCCCAACCGCCTTTAATTGCGTTTAGAGCTTGAGCTATCGCCAGTAAAACAAAGGGCATACCTAACATGTGAGGATGAATATCGGAAAGCAAAAAGGTAAATTGTGGAAACTCATCGATAACTTCTATTTCTTGGCTATTCAAGTTTTGATCTCGCAAAACACGACTAGCTTGCCACCAGGACCATCCACCTCGATTTGGTCGCCATGATGCTTCTTTGGGTATGTTCTGCAACTCGGGTATCTTAAATGATTTCCAAAAGTCACCTTGCACTTGGCCTTCATTCGTCGTCTGCAAGGCAATGCCTCTTGAATGCATTACATCCATTGAACCAAACCAATTTGACACAATCAGAAGCATGATAGGCGCAATTAACGCTATCCATTCCACTTTTTTTGGCACCAATCGGATATCTGAATCTTTTGATTTCTTCGATTTGCTAAAATGAATAAGATCTGACAATAGACCAAAAGCTCCAATGGCAGTTAGTCCAAACCAAAAAGAACTTACCAGGTTGTAACCTATTGACGCACTTACATCAGTAATACGGATGAGCATCGCTGAGAGCACATAACCAAAATAGTAATAAGAAATGCCATAGCCTGATAGCCAAGGATCCATCGGTGGAAAAGTCGTTGACCTCAAAATGCCGTTAATAAACGCTATTTCCATAAATTTTTCAGTGTGGATGATGTCAGGATTTGCAGCCCGGACAATCGTCCATAAAACAAAAAAAGCCAAAAAAACAGTTTCAGTCGCAATGATTATTTTTTTGTTTTCACTAATCCACAGCCAGATAGTTCGCCATCCAACGAAATAAAGAATGGCACCGTTTATCAAGATAAGAACAATCAATACAGACATTTGAGCTGCAAGTGTATTTTTCATCAAGCCCAAGGAAACCATCATCCAATGCAAAAAGCCCCAAGTAAGCAAGCCCAATGGTTTGGTTAGATAGTACCCTCGTGAAGGTAGTTTACTGAATAAACGCCATGTTAATGGCAATGAAATCCAACCCAATATCAATGCAAACAGGAACCATTTCAAGAAATCAATCATCTTTGTTCACCTTATATATTACAGTATCACCTTCTCGATACACCTCATGCAAAAGGCTTCCATTCAAAGCTTCAAACTTTTCTATGCCTTCCCCAAAGTAACGGATGCGCTCTAGTTGTCCAAGGACGATATAAGAAACACTGTGTTTCTTTAAATAATCCTTAACAAAACTTTGATCGGTGCTGTTATAAAATTGGTTGACACTTTCAACCCTTTCCCACACCTCATTATCTGCCCATATGGCACGCTGTTGTCGTTGATGGTAGTTCCACCCCACCACACCCGGCAAACCGGTATAAATGGTGTAGCGATTGCCCCAGGAATATTCAAAAGCCTGCCCTTCCAGGATAACCGGCGATCCCTTAACGTTTTCTTGTAACCACTGAATCGCGCGGTAGTCCTGTCCAAGATCCATCTGAATCGAATCAAGATAAAACGTCGAACTTTCCATATACTTCATGCCGTCCAGTGTGTGTGGTGCCACTGCCGACATGCGGTCAGTTGCTTTATCCTTTGTAGCCAAAACAGGGAAGAGGAACGCAATGCCTACAAGAATGATAAGCGGGATTTTTAATAGCCAGCGATTAGGTAGAGACCACCGGACTTGTTTCCTAAATAAGATGACCATACCACTTGCAGCAGCAATGTTTATTAAAACCCAAGCTTGCATATAGAGTTTGAACACCACGTTCATGCGGCCAATATCACCGACCAAATGGACAAGTTCAACGACAACGGTTAATAAAAAGCCAGTACCAACCAAAAAGTAAAGGAAGCGCTTGCCGTCAGATTGATTGGGCGAAAGTAATAACAACAATGCCCAAAGACAAACCGGAATGGCTATCAAAGAAATGCCTGCTTTCAAAACGAGCAAACTTGCCAAAACAATGCCAGCTAAAATGAAGCCTGTAATCATCAGTCTCTTCTGAATGAGGCTTAACCTTATCTCTGATAATCGCGTTTTTGCCGTCCATTGATAACTTTCCCAGCTGAACCAAGCCAAAATAATAAATAGTAACAATCCCCAATGCATAACATAAGAAGAAATCGGCGTGCGATCTCCTTGCCAAAACCCTACTTTTGTAAATCCGGGCATAAATTGGCTGTTGAAAGGCTGATACAACAACATGCTTAGTCCATATAAGAAAACCACTGAAAGTAAGCTGATAACAACCCGGCTCTGCCATACTTTTAATTTTGGAATTTCTATGCCTACGCCGTAACGAACGATGACATAAACCAACACACACGCGGCAAGCGCAAAAAACGTATAAATATCCCAAGTGTTAGTCGGTTTAAGCGAACCAATAATCAATGCGCCAATAAAAAAGGTCAGCAAAAGCTCCAAATATTTAGAAACTTTAGCTAACTTCAAGTCAATTCGGTTGGCAAGCAAAGCCAGAGACCATCCAATGGCGGACATCACGATGGGCAAAGCAATCAAATGGGCATGCAAATCACCATAAAGGAAAGTAAAGAAAGGAAATTCCGTAATCGGCTCTCCAGGAATAGCACGGCTGGGATTCCAATACCAGTTTCCAGGTGGTACAGGCAAAGGATTACCTTTTATCATCTCTGAAATGCCCTTGAAGAATGCCCCAAGTCGTTGCGCAGCATTCATGTCTTGTAGAGCGCGACCTTGAGACCCCATGAGCAACCAAGCTTCGAAAATGACTTTTAGTTCACCCAGGTTACCAAGCACACAAATCAAGACTACACCGGCAATGCCTGTCCAAAAAGAAACGCCAAACAGTTTTTCTTGAGCACCTTTTCGCATCAACTTGCTGATGTTCCAAAGCACACTAAAACTACCAACCGCCAAGAAGGAATACCATAGTGGTAGAACAATGTTATAAGCTATTGCCGGCACAATACCCAAAGCTTTGATGGGCATGCCAACAATGACCTGCCCATAATAGTAGTAATTGATATAGCCACCTTCGAACCAAGGATCATAGGCTGGAAAACTACTGCTCTTTAAGATGGCATTCAGGTAAGAAAAGTCCATCGGCTTCTCTCCACCCTTCCATTGATGCCAAAGATCTGGGTTGAGATACCGAATCCAAAGGAAAAAAGCAAAAGCGACTAAAGCCACGGCTTCTATGATTAAAAACTGCTTCCAATTTGCTTTTACAGTTGCAATCAGATTGTCTTTTGTTAGCAGTCCGATGATTGATCCAATAAGGGTGACAACCAGAACAATAAGCCACAAAGAGCCTTTGTTTATCGCAATGCCCTTTGATCCAAGCGTAAAGGCTAGCCAGGCTAACAGCAATAAGCCAATCAGTTTTGAAAACGCATAACCTTTATCCGTTAAACCTCTAAAGGCCATCTGGACCATAGGAAATACTAGCCAACCCAACAATGAGACAAACAAGTAGAAAACTAACACAGCCACAAAAGGAGATCGATTTAGCCTTGACCCACGGTCAAACAACTCACTCCAAGTTCCACCAGCACGTTGTGTCTTTAAAGCTTCTTCGCTAAGCAACAAGGTTTTGCCGCCATCAGCTGGTGCCTTATAGCTATTGGCTTGTTTCGGGGTCAAAAAGACGGCTTTACCCAAATCGACACTGTCCAACTGGTCGAGAAGTTCAGGTTTAAAGGTTTCTGTTTTCTTGAAAATAATGACTTTAGGATGGTCGTAGACCGAAAAGGCTTCTTCAGCGAATTGGTCATTAAAAGTTTTGCCAAAAAGTGTCGGATAAGATGTGAAGGTTTTGACCAACTCAAAACCAAGTTGACCGGTATACATGCCTGGTTCAGCCAAGTTGTAACAACTCACCACATCTAGATTCTCTGGGCATCCCATCAATTGACGATAATAAAAAGTACTCAATGGATAACGCTCAGGTACCCGAGAAATCGTACCCCATTGACGGTTGGAACTGATGAAAATATAGTCACTGGCATTCAGTGTTTCTTTGATGCGCTGTAATTTGGCGGCATCATCCGGCCAATAAAGCTCAAGGTTCAAGCCACCTTGGTACAAACCACCATCAGGCTGATAGGCTACATAACCAGGCGTCGAGGTAGGCAAGCCATCGTCCCAGGAAGATTCATGCGTTGGCGCATAAGCGCTCATTGCTATCTCTGCCCCAGCTTCAAGCACCTCAATCGTCAAATCAAGCACCTGTTCATGAGAGATTTCGATAGGTTTTTCAAAAGTTGCTTGACTTGACAAACCCCGACCATCACCCAAAGCCAAAAAGTCGCTTTTGATAATGACGGTTTGGCTCTGCTTATTTTCTTCACCTTCAGTTGCCAATGTGACTTTTAGCGTTTTTTCTGAGGGCACTTGGGCAACATCCAACAAAAACGGAAAGGATATCGATTTGATGCTGCCTGCTTGCGTAAAGAAGACTTTATCTCTAAAGGGTTTCTCTTGGCTAATACGTTCGTTAATCGGCTTCAGAATGTCTGATTTAAGAGCACCATCTGCCAAGACCAATGACAGTTTAGGGTTCCCATTGATACGTACACTTCCAACGTCAAAGTTGGCTTGTATGTCAATGACATATGTCCCTGAGGTTGGAAAGGCTACCGGATTTGAAAAGACAAAACTTACTTCTGCTTGATTGTTTTCAACATTCGTGAAGTTTATGTTGCCTTGTAAGGGTTCTGTTAACAAAGGTTTACCAAATGTATCACGCAGGTTGGCTTGAAAAGTAACCGACTCATTTTTATCCGTCAAAAGCCTTACGTCCGGAAGCATTAGTCCCTGTAATTTAGAGTCTTTGTTGCCTTCTATCGGTATGTTAAGAATCCCATTCGATTCTAAAGAAACACCAGCCCGAAATCTGGCAGGTTGTAAAAATGTGCCGTCCTCAGTATCCATGTGAAAATTTATCGGACCTGGAATGTTCTTTAATATCCAATCTGAAGCAGCCACGCGGGTAACTGGCTTGGTGTAAATGCGGGTAAACGCCCAAGCATAAGCTGCAGTGCCGACAATGGCAATAACTGCCAGGCACACGCCTGCACCCCGAATAAATGACCTGGATAGCCTAAGCTTTTTGAATTGCAATTCACGGCCATTGGTTATCAATTCATAAATGAGCCATCCAGCGATAAGCGCTAAAAGCGGATAAATAGGCAACAGGTAACGCATGGCTTTCACCCATGCAAAACCTTGCCAGGCAAA
>CAZUZM010000005.1:0-7045 GCA_964624615.1 uncultured Anaerolineaceae bacterium | reverse complement strand
CTGCCCCACCAGCCTTCGTTAATCTTCATCCCGAAATATCCCGGTCCATCAAAAGCATAGGGTTGGAAAAATCGGAACACTAAAAAGCTTGTAATGCCGGCAATGACCATGAGCAGCAAACTTGGTAATAAGCTCCGCTCACGTTCATCGACTGGCAACTGGAAGTAGCGCACCATTTCGACAAGAGGTAGTAATAGTGCCAAAGAAATGGCATTAATCTTCGAAGCGGTTGCCATGCCAAGCGCGATCCCAAAAAACACAAATCGCAAAATCGTCCTAAAGCTATAAGCACTTTGCTTCTTTCTATTAGCTGAACTTTCCTCGCTGCCCTCTTCAGCTTGCCCTTGATCAGCTATTTTTGGGCGTTTCAATATGAGTACCGCAGCCAAAACTGTCAACATAGCAAAAGTGTTGGTAAACGAATCAACCGTCATAAAATGGGCTTGCTGGATGGGCAATACCGCAAAAGCGTAAAGAGCTGCTCCACCTAACCCAACCCATTTATTGTAAAGATACAGACCAACCAAGAAGACCAGCAAAATCGTAATAAGGTCAAAGTACGCCGAAAGCTCACGACCAACTAGGGTGTTCATGTCATAACCCGTCTGGCCTGTCCACTCTCCAACATATCGAATAATAAAAACCGGTAAAGTACCATAGACGAAAAAGCCAAATCCGCTGTTGGATGGATTCAATTTTGAAGTGTTGGTATCAAAATATTCCGAGAAAGAGTCCACAGGGCGAATACTCGCCATCACTTGCGATAAAAAGCGCTCGTCTGGATGAAGGTGCCGACCTTCATCCCAATTGGTATTCATCAAGCGCAAGCTCGCACCGGCTAGTAGAATGAGTGCCAGCCCTATGCTTACAATAATATTGATAAAAACTATCTTTCTGTTCTTATTCATAAACGATGCTTTCGTCATTAATTTTCAGGCACAAGAAAAGTCATAAAGTTTTTGCCAGCCTGTTGGCTTTGGAACAAGGATTCTACCCCATTTGGAAAGTGCGTTTTAAGCTGACTTATTGCTTCCTGGGCGTCGACATTTAAGATAAAAAGTTTCGTGCCAGAAGTTTTTTCCAAACTTTCCATGCTCGTCATATCCAATTTAAGCGATTCAACTGGTATATTTGCCATAATCGCCACAGCACGCTCATCAACCCAATGCGGATGACCAACAACCCATGCCTGAGCGTCCTGTCCGTAAGTGTCTTTAAACTTTAGAATGGATTCACTCATTTCTTTGGCATTCCAGGCGTTTTGCCTGAAGTTTTCGGGATACACCCAATGGATAAGTTGGTATTGGCTACCTAAGATTAGCAATAAAACCAGACCAAAAAGGAACAATCGCATTTTTTGTGGGATTATTTTCATGTTTTCAAAGAGAAACACACCACCATACGACACCACGATAAATGTTGGTATCGCTAGCCCATAGGCACGGGACAAGGATGGGTTCTCCATTGGAAATGCTAGCGACATGACGCTAGGCAATAAAAGCACTGGGAGCAACACTAAAAGCGAGATAAATTGCGGGGTTTTCTCCACAGCCGTTCGTTTAACCAAAGCCACCAAACCAGCAATAAACAATACCGCGCTGATAATGTCCAAAGCCGGTCTATTCGCAATGCCATCCACCCAACTCGTACGGTTAGACCAGTTTAAGATGCCTAATGCCGTTCCAAAATTTTTCAAAAACAGGCTCAGTGGATTGCCTTGCAATGACACTTCAAGACTGGTCAAACGGCTTAGGATTGGGTGAAAATAAGTCGAAGGATTAAGGCTGATTGCCCCAAGCAGCGGCAAAGAAACCAACACCAAAGTGAAAAGGAACAGTCCCATCCAGGTCAAACCTATAGCCAAAGTTTTTCTGTTTTTGTGCTGGGACCACCAAATAAAAACAAGCAGTATTGCCACCAATGGCATCAATAAAAAGAGTTTATGGCTCAGCAGACCTAATCCGGAAACCAGACCACAAAAGATGAAATCTTCATGTCGACTTTGCTGCAAACCACGAAACAAGAAAAATAACGCCGCGCATAAAATAGGAAAAACCAACCCACCACCAATCAAAGCATAGTTTTGTATGATCGTCCAGAAGGAAATACCGGCCATCAGCACAGCCATTATGCCTACCCAGCGGTTAAACATTAACGTGCCTAACTTGAATAAGAAAACACATCCAACAGCGAAACTAACCAAAAATGCGAGATAAAAAGCCAACAAGCGCAAGCTTGGGCCAAAAAACAGGCTAACCAATGCCAACCAATAGTAACCTAGGGGCTCGCTGACCACATTGTTTGAAAAAAGAATGGCTTGTGATCCTGAGCGAATGTCCTCGACTGCCAAATACGTTTCAACCTGGGCACTAACCATTTCGATCGGCAAGCGACTAATCACTAGAATATGGCTAAGTAGCACTATAAAAACCACTGCTGCCACTGTCAGATAAAAAACCTTATCCGCTTTGATTTTTTCAATTAAGGACGCCCATTTAAAAGAGAATGACTTTACGTCTTTAACTGCTTCAACTTTCTTGCCCCGTTCCCAAAAACTGAAAACAAAGACACCAATCGACGCAAACCAAATACCAACCTGCAGCCAGCCCAAACCGTTGTTCCTAAATAACATTAAGCCTAAAAATCCCAAAATCAGCACCGATAGAAAGAGCAACCAAGGCGTGTTCAGCTTTGGATTTTTTAAGATCGTTTTTTCATTTTGAATTGAGAGCTTTTCGGATGGGGAAAAGTTTAATGAAAAATAAAAGCTTACCATGCCAATGAGCATTATCACCCCTCCCAAAACTGGTGAGGCACTCAATTTAAAAGATAAAATACCTTGGGCAATGATTATAAGGAGAAGACCAGGAATAAACAGCGCACCGAACTTGTTGTCAATCGGCTGGATAACTTTTCCACCTTCATCGCCACTATCCAAATCGTTAAGAATCTGGCCCTTTTCTTCATCATCCACCACAGAAATGGACGATGGTTTCCTTGATAAAGTGAACTTTTGTTTAAGATAGTCAATGACCCGTAAATCTTCATTTTCGGGTTGGTCAAAGGTATTCATGCTTCTATTTTAACAGTTTATGAGATATTGTTCAGCTTTTGCGCTAAGGTCTTAAGGTGCCCGTGACACACCATTCAGTCTTCCCGCCAGACATAAAGATACTTTAAGGACTCATGAACCTTATTATCATAGGTTTTGGTCTGATAGCCCATCAAGTCAAAAAAACGAATAAGCGTGTCAACGGATTGCCCAGCCTGTTTTTCATGCACTTCCATAATCACTCTTTTGATACGTCTAAAAGTTTCAGCAGGCTGGCTCATCAGAATATCATGCCCGGTACCTTCGCAGTCCAGCTTCATCAAATCAACATCTTCTTTGACAATCGTTTCCAACATTTCTGTCAGTGATATCACCGGGATAGTCGTCCGTCTGGTTACCGCATCCGACTCCAAGTGCTCTTCCACACTGCGTGCATGAATTGGGTCGTCGTTCTGGATCTCTAATGTAATCTCGCCAGATTTTTTCCAGATTCCAATGTTATGGGCTTGGACATTTTTGATGTTATTGGCGCGAATATTCTGTCGCAGGATATTTAGTGAGCCCGGATTCGGTTCAAAAACATAAACCTTTCCCTCCGGTACCTGGGTAGCCGCTTCAACGGTGAACTCGCCAATTGACCCGCCAATATCCACAACCACCCAATCCGCACCAAAGGGTTCACTGTAACGGGTATAAAAGCGATCGATCAAAGATTCCTTTACCGACCAGGCTTCCATCTTGCTGGTCACCGCGATTTCGATATTGTTACGTTTCAACATCAACCAGCGCAAACCGCTAAACGGCTTCCCTAAAAAAATGGCAAAAAGCGTGCCCCAGTTTTTGACGCCGATTAACAGTTCAATGATTGACCACACGTAGTAGCCAATTTTACGAAAAAATCGACTCACGCCTCACCTTTTCGGGCTATAAAAAAGCTACAAACGCCCTCATCACACCTTGCATCGTCAACCAAACGCCGTATCATCTTAAAGCGCGTAAAAGGGTTCTTGCGGCTGGGAAAAAGCACCCACTTTCCAAAAAGCTTTTTCCAAAGCAAATTTGGCAACCCACCCACATGTCCCCTTTCGAGGATATGCAATGCTTCTTCAGGAAAATAATTAAACGTCTCAACGCTTTCGAAGCCAGCTTCTTTAAGCCGTGCCGTCCAGACTTCCGGACTATCCAAATTTACATGACGCGAAATTTTATTAAAAAACTGTTCATAACGCCGGGCTAAACCTTTCAACCCTAATCGATTAAAAAAGCGTTGTCCCCAAAGTTTTTCACGCCAGCGGTGATTAGGCACGGCAAAATAAAACACGCCACCCGGCTTCAAAGCACGATGCGCTTCATTCAGCACGCCCTGAACATCAGGGATGTGTTCAAGCACGGAATTACTCAATGCGGATGCAAACTGGCAATCCGCAACCGGTAAGCTATGCGCATCTGCCAGCGTAATAAGCTGATATACATCGTATTTCTGGGCTTCGATACTTGGCGCGAGCCATGGGTCAAAACCAAAATACTTTTGCTCTGTCAACATCGCCCAAGCAAAATGCCCATCACCAGAACCAATATCCAAACCCGGTTCAGGCAGCCCTTCTACGGGATAAAAGCTCTGCTCCACCGAACGCAACATCGCCCGAAAATAGGGCAAATGAAAGCATTGATTTTCGACAATTTTATCTAATTCTTCAGCTGTTAATTTCCTGCTCATCAATTAACCTTTCAAAAGCATCACTATAGCACAATGCCACTTCATTTTGGGCAAACCGTGCGAGATACGCTTCTGGGATTTGGCGCTCTTTCAAAGTGTTATCCTCTATCACTTCTATAATGGCGTTGGACAATCCTTTGACATCCCGCAGTGCAACAATGCGCCCTATGCCGGTTTGCAACACGACTTGCCGCACGCCGGGCAAGTCGCTGGCAACAATCGGCGTCCCTTGGCTCAATGCTTCAATTTGCACGATGCCAAAAGACTCGGTCGCATTCAAACTAGTAAAAACTAAAAGATCACACGCGCCAAAAAACGCTAGAAAGTCCTCGTCCGATAAAAAACCAGTCGACATCCATTTATCGCCAAACTCAGCCACTAACGCCGTCACACGGTCTTGGTAAGCCTGTTCGCCAATCACACCCTTCCACGCACCGGCATGCAAAACCCGTGCCTGGGGAAAGCGTTCCCACACCAAGGGCAAAGCCTGTGCCAGGTATTCATAGCCCTTCTCCCGCGCCACACGACCTGCCAGACCCAAAACAATATCGTCAGAAGCAATGCCAAAACGCGCCTTAATTGCTGACACGTCCTCATGAGATATCTGGGAAACATTCACCGGTGTTGGGATTTCTATCGTTTTATCAAGATAGTGCTTCAAAACAGGCGAATGCCGCGCATAGTCCAACGTATTTTGCACAATCAAATCCGCGCGGTTAAGGCTCAGCCGTCCCAAAAGCGAAGTGCCCCACACTGCCAGCTTTTCAAACCAGGAATCGCCAGCCACAATGTCGCAATGATAGGTTACCACCAAGGGTTTGTCGTAGCGTTTAGCCAATCGGCTAAGCACAAAAGACTCAAACTGCGGCAAATGCAGGTTGACCACATCCGCCCAGCGCACCCATTCACGCGCCACGCGTTTCAATGAGGGCATAATTACACCTTTTGAAAGCCGCATGCCCACCGGCACGCGCACAATCCGCACGCCATCCAACACTTCTTCCAAAGGCAAATCTGGGTCAAAGTGTGAGCTTAACACCACGACCTCGTGATCCATATCAACCAAGCCACGCGCCACACGTAAGGCATAAATCGATAATCCCGATTTATACGGCTCAAAGTAGGTGCAAGAAATCAATATTTTCATATGCTAAAGGTTAGCCTTTGCGCCTTCATGATGGGTAAAACCCATTACGCTATAGCATCCGAATCTGAGGGCGGAACTTCTTCTTCAACCCGCTCAGCTTCGGCTTCGTTCTCGACTTCTTTTTTGGCAAAATTTGCCTTGCTCACCAGTGCGCCGATGTTTTCACCCAGCGCATAGACGCCAATCACGCCCAAAATGGTCGGTACGACCAATTGGAAGATATGCATCACCAGCGCGACCGCAATCGCAGGGTTGGCGTCGGCACCCACCAAGGCGTACGCCCTTTCAAAGCCGACTTCATACACGCCGATGCCACCCGGTAACGAAGGCAAAGCCATGATAAAGGTACTCGCAGGAACCACCAAAAAAGGCCACCACCACTGCGCACCGGGCATCAGCTCATTTTGCAGCAGGTAAACCTGAAAAATGGCAAACAACCAACTGATAAACAAGAGCACAATCGCCATCGTAATCCGTTTGGGTTGCAAAAAGACTTCAAACCCTTTCAAGAAGCTTTCAAACCAAGGCAGCAGCTTTTCACTCGCCAGTTTGCGTTCGCCATAGCGCTTCCACAGGTATGCCATGACGCGTTCTTTGTGTTTCGCACCAAGCGCGGCCAAAACCACAATACCAATCAAAAGCACCAGCACCAGCCACATAATCCACAGCGGCACAATCGTGCTTGAAATGAGCATCAAGCCGCCGATAAACAGTACCAAACCAATCACCACATCCAGCGTTCTTTCGGTGACGATGCCGGCAAAGACTTCCATAAAACTGGCTTTTTGTTTGGAATGGGCAACCAAAAGCGCTGCCCTGCCGAACTCGCCCAGTCTTAAGGGCAGAATATTGTTCAAAAAATATCCGGCATTCATGCCGTGAAAACTCGCCATATGGCTGAAGTTAGCACCCAGGATGACACTAAAAGACAAAGCACGAAAAACCAAACCGGTCACGAAGACCAGCAGGTTTAAAAATAGCCCGCCCAAACGCATGTTTTTGAGGATGGTCCACACTTCACCGAGGTTCAGTTTGCGGCCCACCCACCATATTGCCAGGGCACTAATCAAGAGCGGGACTGCAATCCGCAGCACCCGCCCAATCCATTCGCGCCAGGTTTTCACTAGTT
>CAZUZM010000004.1:4366-45084 GCA_964624615.1 uncultured Anaerolineaceae bacterium | reverse complement strand
GGGCTTGGGGCAAAACGTGTTCTAAACATAGTCACTTCCTATGGTTTGTTTCTTGTTATTAGCGTATGAATCCTACCATAAAGGCAAGGGTTTTGGTGGGTTGGTTTTGGTCCCCTGACCGATTCCCCGGACAAAGTCCGGTATCTTTTCCATGTTGTTCTTGTTGAAGAGTACCTTTAATCAAAATGTGTACAGTAGCCCACAAAAAAGGCTGACCAAAAGGCCAGCCTCGTGATTGTGTGTTGAGTTGAATCGGTTTAGAGGATGTTGATTTCCTCTTCCATTGTTGGGGAGTTGACAATCGTGTCACTCACTGGGCAGTTGGATTCAACAAACGCAATGTAGTTTTTGATTTCTTCAGGGGTGTTATGTGCTTTGATGTGGTAAATCGTCTTGATATGTGAGAAACCTTTTTTCGCGGTTTTATCTTTGAGCATATAACCATCCGTGTTGATATCACCAACACATTCAATGCGGATCGATTCCAGTTTGATGCGGTGCAAGCGTGCAAAGACTCGGGTAACGACTGATTTACAGGCTGCCAAGGCACCCAAGAGCGCTTCAACCGGCGTCATCCCTGTGTCTAATCCGCCGCTATCCACGGGTTCATCTATTTGGATTTGAAACTGACGTGCGTTAACGGTGACTTTTAAGCCCTCGCCCATATCCATTTCGCCAATTGCTTTTAGTTGTTTTGCTGGCATTTTGTTTCTTCTTGTTTTTTACTTATAGAAATATTTTACACACCTGTTTTTGGGGAATAAATATTTTGTATAGGTATGCAATAAAGTATTACATAAGGTTAATAAAGACTAAAAATCCAGGGCTGGTAAAATACCAGCCCTGGATTGAAGGTGCCTATCCAAAATGGATGACCTGGTCAAAACGGTCCATTTTAGAGGGGTCAAACTGATGGCTGATGAGGAAAACAAGCTTGTCTGACATATCCAAGATCAAGTCTTCAATCAGCTGGTGGCTTTCTTTATCTAGATTGGCCAGAGGTTCGTCGAGGATTAGAATCGGTGTGTCCCTGAGCAAGGCGCGCGCCAGTGCCAGACGTCGCCTTTCGCCACCTGACAGGTTGCCTGCGCCGGATTGCAAAGCCATGCTAAGACCGTTGTCATTGGCCCATTTTTCCAGTCCTACTTTGCGAAGGGCTTGGGCTAGAACCTCGTCTGGCAGATCCTGATAGACGGACACATTTTCGCGTAGGCTGCCTTCAAAAAAAGTGGCGTCCTGGCGCATGACGGTAATGAGGTCTGCCAGGTTGGCAATATCCGAAACCTTGGTGTCAGCAATAGTTACCGTGCCTTCCTGTGGCGGGTAGTAGTTGAGTAAAAGGCTCATGGCCGTAGACTTTCCTGACCCGTTTGGTCCGGTGAGCAAAAGCCGCCCTGGTGAGATCGCTTTGAGGTTGAAAGCTTTTAAAATTGGCTTATCCGCTTCATAGGCAAAAGCCAGATTTTCAAACCGGACCTGCATGCCTGCGGTGGGCTTCAGCGTTTGACTGGCTAAAACTTCTGGTTTGAACGCCAGAAAAGTTTCAATGCCTTCGCGAATAGGTTTCACTGCGGTGAATTCCTGCAAATACATCGAAAGCGCCAGAATGGGCATGGAAAGCTGGTCAATCATCCCAACCGCCACGAAAAAGCGTCCTGCGCTAAAGTCACCCCGCAGAACCAGCCAGGCGGCGAAGGCAACGATGATGAAGTGTGAGAGGTAAGAAAGGCTGCTGGAAATGAGCCAGGAGCGGTAGTTGAGGATTTGACGGCGGTAATCGGCTTCAAAAACCCGGGCATTGCTTTGACGAAACTTGCCCATAATTTTATTTTCAATATTGAAGTTTTTGATCAGCTCGAAACCTTTGAGCCAGTCAACGAATTTAGCCAAGTGAGCTTCAAAGACTTCCGCACTTTCCTTTTGCGCCTTTTGAAGATGCTTCTCGACCAGTTTGGGGACATAGAGCGGTGTGGTAAGCAGAAAAAGCGTCACCAATGCCAATCGCCAATCCAGGAAAAACAGCGCAATGCTAACCGATAGGGCCTTGATGCTGATTTCGAACATCCAGATGATGTTTTCGATATATTGTTTTTGGACTTTGGTGATTTGGTCGGTGTAAGTCGCCAGATACTCACCGTCCGGCGTGCTGCGGAACTGCGGGAAGCTACGCAAAAGAATGGCGCCGAAATAGCTTTCACGAAAAGTTTTGACACAGTTCAAGAAAAATTTACTGCTAAAGACATTGAAGCAATAGTAAGAGCCCAGCTCCAGCAAAATAGCCGTAAGCAAGAGCGCACCAGATCGAAATGCCGCGTTTGTATGGCGTGCCAAGGCAAAATCAAGCACATCGCCTTTGGCGAATTGCACGTAAATAGCCAACAAAGAGGCTATTAGGGTAAATAAGACAGCAAGGGCAAGAAAGCGCCAATGCTTTTTTATCATTTGGTTCATGGAAACCTCCTAAACATGTCTGTGGTGTGTGTCAACCGCGGACAGCGTGATAGAAGGTGGTTGAGGTCTTCTATCTGTTTAGAAGGTTAGGCGTAAGCGACTCATGGTTATCTCCGAAAAAAGCAAAATATCTGGTTAGATTATAGTTTATTTTTTTTCTTGCTGAGCAAATCCTCACAATAAGCCTTAATGTGTTGGTATGTTTTTTCGCTCACGTAATGTTCAATGCGACAGGCGTCCATCTCGGCAGTTTGCTCGTCCACACCCAGGTGCATTAAAAATTGGGTAAAGGTCTTGTGGCGTTCATAGACGGCTTCGGCAAGCTCGCGGCCTTTGGCAGTAAGCAAAACCTTGCTGCCCTCGTCAATGTGGACCAAATCTTGTTCGGCGAGTCTTTTGACAGCGATGTGCACGGTGGGGCGTTTAAAATCCAGTGCGCGAGCGATATCGACCTGACGGACGGCGGGATGGTCACGCTCGAGTAAGAGGATGGTTTCCAGATACATTTCAGCCGATTCGGGGATATCAGAAATGGTTTCAGTTTTCATAGCCCCAATTATACCAAAACCCTTGACAGATATGTTAGACGGGTCTAACATAATAGAAAGTTAGACAAAACTAACAAAACAGGAGTAACAATGGTACCACTTAGCATTATGCAAAACAACAAACGATGTAAGGTTCAGCGCGCGCGGGGACTTTAACGCAAACGCATGGAGGCCCTCGGTTTTGTGCCTGGTGAAGAAATCGACGATATCTCATCCTGTAATGGCAATGTGATTGTGATGTTACGCGACTCGCGGTATGCCTTGGACGCGGAGCACGCAAAAAATATTTTTGTAGAGGAAGCAGTATGAAGACATTAAATGAGTTAAACCCTGCGATCTTGGTCTGGTCAAAAGGGTGCATGGTGAGGGTAGCCTGCGGAGACGCATCTTGGATATGGGCCTTATTCGCGGGACGCGCCTTGAAATGATTAAAAAAGCGCCTTTGGGTGATCCAATTGAGATCAAACTCAAAGGATATGACCTGAGCCTCAGAAAGACTGAAGCCGCATTGGTCGAAGTGGAGTAAGCGGATGAACCAAAATAAACTCGTCATTGCATTAGCTGGTAACCCGAACTCGGGGAAAACGACCCTCTTCAACCAACTGACCGGTTCTAATCAATATGTAGGCAACTGGCCGGGTGTCACCGTTGAAAAGAAGGAAGGGAAGCTTAAAGGTCATACTGATGTGATTATTCAGGACCTGCCTGGCATCTATTCGCTTTCTGCAAACTCCTTGGAAGAAAAAATTGCCAGCGAACAACTAACGCAAAATCCACCTGATGTCATCATCAATATTGTGGATGGCACCAACCTTGAACGTAATCTTTACCTGACCACCCAATTGATAGACATGCACATTCCGCTTGTGGTCGCTGTAAATATGACGGATGAACTTGAGCGCATGGGCACAAAATTGGATTTGGCACGGCTTTCAAAGCGCTTGGCGTGTCCCGTTGTTGGCATTTCTGCCTTAAAAGGCCGGAATATTGAGCAACTTATAAAAGACTCACTGACCGCTGCACGCAGCAAGCAGCTTCCACCAGCCTTGGCATATGAAAAAGATTTTATTAAGCTCTTGGCAGAAGTTGAAAATTTGACTGGGGAAGAACTCCCCAAAACTCAACGTGCTTACTGGCTGACACGCGCGCTGGAAAGCCCGGACTCTTTGGATCTCAAAGCGTCAACGCAGGCAAAACTGAAGAACCTCGCCAAAGCCTATGAGCAGCAGGAAGATGATGACATCCAGAGCCTGATCACCTATCAACGCTATCGTCTGATTGATGGTTTGATTGACGGCGTGCGAAGCGGTAAGCCGGCTGCTGCCACTAGCACTTCCGACAAAATTGACCGCGTGGTGACCAACCGTTGGGCAGCTTTGCCGATTTTCGTGGTGATTATGACCCTCGTCTTTGGCCTTTCGGTGTGGAGCGCGGGTCCTGGAACATTTTTGACCGATTGGGTCAACGACCAACTGTTTGGCGAGATTATTCCACCCGCCGTTGAAGGGCTATTGCAAGGTTGGGGCGTAGCTGGGTGGCTGCAGAGCCTTATTCTGGATGGTATCATCGGTGGCGTTGGTGCGGTTTTGGGCTTTTTACCCCAAATGGTGGTGCTCTTTTTGCTCTTGGCTTTCCTTGAGGGCACAGGTTACATGGCACGGGTGGCATTCATTATGGACCGTGTTTTTCGCCGCTTTGGCCTCTCCGGCAAGAGTTTTATTCCCATGCTGGTGGGCGTCGGCTGTAGTGTTCCGGGTATTATGGCATCGCGCACGATCGAAGAAGAACGCGACCGCCGCATGACCATCACCGTGACCAGTTTTATCCCCTGTGGTGCGAAGTTGCCAATTATTGCGCTGATTGCTGGCGCGTTGTTTGGTGGTGCCTGGTGGGTGGCTCCCAGTGCTTACTTTTTGGGCATCTTTGCCGTGATTATTTCCGGTATTATTCTGAAGAAGACCAAGCGATTTGCCGGTCCTCCCGCACCCTTTGTTATGGAACTGCCGCCTTATCGTTGGCCAAGTGTGGGCACTGTGCTGCGCTCGGTATGGGAACGCGCCTGGAGTTTCGTGCGAAAAGCTGGTACGGTCATTTTGCTCTCGAGCATTGTGATTTGGATGCTTTCATCCTTGGGATGGGAAGACGGTGTCTTCGGTTTTGTTGAGGACATCAATAACGGCATTATGGCTAAATTAGGCGGCGCTATTGCTTGGATATTCAAACCGTTGGGCTTCGGTGATTGGCGCGCCACAGTCGCCACGATTACTGGCCTTGTGGCAAAAGAAAACGTCGTGACGACCTACGGCGTTTTGTATGGGGTTGGTGAAGTTTCGGAAGCGGGTGAGGAAATTTGGAAGTTCTTGAGTGGCGATTTCTCCACCATTTCGGGTTACGCCTTTCTGATTTTCAACCTGATTTGTGTGCCTTGCTTCGCCGCAATCGGCGCCATCAAACGTGAGATAAACAGCGCGCGCTGGACCTGGTTTGCGATTGGCTATCAAACATTGTTTGCTTATGCTTTGGCTCTAGTCTTTTTTCAGCTAGGCTCTTTGATAAAAACTGGCATCTTCACGGTATGGACTGCGGTTGGTTTTGTGGTTTTAGCCGTGTTGCTCTACTTCATTTTCCGCCCCCAAAAAGCTTATTCTGCCAAGGTCGCAGCCTAGTGGAAATAGTATAAATTGAGGTAGATATGGAAAAGGGAACCATTATAGTTGGGTTGATCTTACTAGCGATTGTTGTGCTGATTGTCGTACGGATGATTCGAAAAGCAAAACAAAGCGCAGCGTGTGGTGGCGGTTGTTGTGACTGTCCGCTGGCTTCAAGATGCGTCAGAACTAATGATAAGGATCTACCAACCCTACCTATTACAATAGATAAATAATACGTCTTGCTCCTTCAAGTCAGTATTGGTTAAAATCTCTTCAAATCAAGAAGCGCCTCAACAAGGGGGCGCTTCTTGGCATTAATGGCGCGACGAACGACACCAAGTCTTATGGTAGGTCTTTGAATCCTACGCTTATTGAGGTGGAAGGAAGCGGGCGAAGCCTTGGATTTCGAAGTTCTCAAAAGCTTTTAGGCCAACTTTCTCATAGAAAATGAGGGTTTCTTTGTTCCAGTCGCTGCCGTCGGTGATGAGCACCACCTGGCGAATGTCTTGCACTTTTTCAAACACAAGCTCCATCAGTTTTTTACCGATTCCCTGTTTTTGATAGGCTTTCTTCACCAGAATGTCCTGGATATAGGCGATGGTTTCGCCATCGCTAATCACGCGCACCAAACCGAGCAAAACTTCCTCATCATCCCAGGCGCTAATCACCAGCCAGGATTTGGCAATACCACGTTGTGTTTGCAGCATGTCTTTGGTGTATGCCGTCCACCCCACGTCGGCATAGAGGTCTTGCAGATCGTCACTGTGAATAGATTTGTCATACTTATAGGTGATCATCCTTGCCTCCTTTATTCATAAAACATGAAAAACCATGAGTTTGTTGCTTTGTCATCCCAATTATACAATGTAATGGATATGCAAAAATATCTTGGATGATACGAAAGCTAACAAATCTTATTACGCTTATTGCTCCCAAGCTTGTCATAAAAAAATCGGCAAATACAGAATGTAATTCTGAAATAGCCGCTTTACAAACTATAAAGTATCGGCTAAAATAGAATAGGATTCTGAAATAGCCGAAATGGAGTGGAGATGTATATAGAAAGACGTATTGAA
The DNA here is from genome assembly GCA_964624615.1 of uncultured Anaerolineaceae bacterium. Taxonomy (GTDB): domain Bacteria; phylum Chloroflexota; class Anaerolineae; order Anaerolineales; family Anaerolineaceae; genus Mesolinea. Next base: position 38,358 of record CAZUZM010000004.1, on the reverse strand, counting down.
AGCGTTATAGAGAAAACAGTAAAGACATTTAAGATCGTTTTACTGACAGGGGCGCGACAAGTCGGAAAATCAACCACGCTTAATCATCTCTACAAGGATAGAGAGTATGAGTATGTCACCCTTGATGATTTTAATGAATTGAAAATCGCAAGAAATGATCCAAAGGCTTTTTTTCTGAACCATCCCGGAAAAGTCATCATCGATGAAATCCAGTATGCCCCAGAGCTGTTTAGAGAACTCAAATTCCGCGTGGACCAAAAAGACAACTATGGACAGTACATCCTAACCGGGTCTCAAACTTTTTCACTGATGCAGCGTGTGAGCGAGAGTTTAGCTGGAAGAGTGGGGATAATTCACTTGGATGGGTTGGCGCTGAGGGAAGTTTTACAAGATCCTTTTGATCGGCCTATGGTTCCTGATAGTGCGTATATTAATGCGGATCGCAAATCCTTAAGTGGCTTGGATCTCTGGAAAAAAATGTTTCGTGGGAGTATGCCAGAACTCACAAGAGTGCCTCACCTGGATAGTGAACAATATTATGGTGCCTATTTAAGCACTTACATTGAAAGGGATGTCAGATCAATAACAAACGTAAAGGACTTAGGGGTTTTCTTTGATTTTATTCGAGTCTTGGCTGCAAGAGTTTCCCAATTGGTCAATTATCATGAAATGGCTCAGGTATTGGGCATAAATGAACGCACGGTTAAATCGTGGATGACTATTCTTGAGGCCTCAGGCTTAATAAAATTGATTCAACCATTTTCTAATAATCAGCTTTCTAGGATAATAAAAACACCAAAAGTATATTTTATGGACACAGGATTAGTGGCTTACCTATTGTTGTGGAAAACGCCAGAAACAATGATGGCGGGTGCAATGTCAGGCGAACTATTTGAAAACTTTGTCGTAAGTGAGATTGTTAAATCATTCCATAATGCTGGCAAAATCCATCTACCAATTTTCTTTTATCGAGATAGAGACCAAAAGGAAATGGACCTGATCATTGAAGATTCGGGTGTTTTGTATCCCATCGAAATAAAACAGACTGCCACGCCAAATCCCAATATGGCAAGGCATTTTAAACTACTGGAAAAAGCAGAAGGCTACGAAATTGGTAACCGTCTCATTGTATGCCAGGTTGAAAAACGGCTTTACATGACAGAAAAATTGATTGCATACCCAGCCGGAGCAATCTAGAAACGATAACTAACCTGATGGGGGAAGCCTGAAAGCCAATTCTGTTTGAATATGGCGTGTTATGTAGCAGGGAAAATGAGCCAGATGAGGATGGCGAAAAGTATGCCGAAGAGCAAGCCCATGGCGGCTTCTAAGGGTGAGTGACCAATGACTTCACGTAAGAATTGCGCTTCATCGGCAGGCAGGTTGCGGTGGGTTACTGCGTCGCGCAGGATTTGGTTGATGCGTTCGGCATGAAAACCAGCCTGACGGCGCACGCCGGTGGCGTCGTAAACCACAATCACCGTTAAAGCCAGGCTCAAAATGAATATAGGATTGCCCCAGCCATGGTAAAGACCGATCGCGGTTGATACCGCACCCATCAAGGCGGAATGAGAAGAGGGCATGCCGCCAGAATTGATGATGAGCGTCCAGTCCCACTTCTTTTTATGCAGGTAATGAATCGGTGCTTTGATTAGTTGCGCCAGGAACACGGCACCAAATGCGGCGAGCGCAATGGGGCTTTGAAAGAAAGCCATGGGTTATCCCTCGCCGGTTTCTTTAAGTTCAGCTTCGCTCAAGGTGGTCACGCGTAGTTGCGCGCTCTCCAGGATTTGGGCACAAAGCTTGCTGAGGCGTTTGCCTTCTTCGTAAAGCTTAATGGCTTCTTCCAAGGGGAGGTCGGCATTTTCCAGCTTGGCGATCACCTCTTGCAGTTGGGTGAAGGCTTTTTCAAAGGTTGGGGTGATTTCAGTTTCAGTCATTATTGTTCTCTTTTTTAATATCGATTACTTCGGCGTAAAAAGTGCCATCCAAAATTTGAACACGGATGGGCAAGGTTGGTTCAATTTGGGCGATTTGCTTCACCACTTTTCCGGTTTTTGGGTCACTGATGATGGCATATCCACGCGCCAGAACCGCCATGGGGCTGAGCGCTTTGAGGTGCGCGCTTTCGCGCTCCAGGAGCAGGCTCAGCTTTTGCAAGCGACTGGTCATGGCACGCTCCAGTCGCATAGAGAGTTCGTCCTGGCGTTGGATAGCGTTATATATGCCTTGTTTGGGCGAAAGGCGATCCAGCATGCTCTGGCTTAGTTTGAGGTTTTGCTGATGTTTGCTTAGCCTCGAATCCATGAGCATGTTAAGCGCATCATTGAAGGTGTAAACATTGGATAAAAGTTCAGTGTGCGTTACCGGGCTGGCGAGTTCAGCAGCCGCAGTAGGGGTCGGTGCGCGCAGGTCGGCGACAAAATCGGCGATGGTAAAGTCGGTTTCATGCCCCACGCCAGAAATGACCGGTACACGCGAATTGAAGATGGTGTGTGCCAAAGCTTCGTCGTTGAAGCACCATAAATCTTCAATCGAGCCACCGCCACGTGCCAATAGAATAAGGTCCAGGTCTTCGATGCGGTTGAGGGTTTTGAGACCTCTGATAAGGGCAGGGGGAGCATCCACACCTTGGACCGCGCTGGGTGCAATCGTTACGCGCGCACTTGGCAGGCGTCGTTCGAGGGTGTGTAGCATGTCTTGCAAGGCAGCACCGGTTGCCGAGCTTACAATGCCGATGTGTTTTGGGAAGCGTGGCAGGGGCTTTTTATGCGCTGGGTCAAAGAGTCCTGCTTTTTCGAGCTTGTCCTTGAGACGCAAAAACTCGGCATAGAGCGCACCCTCGCCAGCCTGACGCATTTCGGTGACATAAAGTTGCACCGTGCCACCGGCAGGGTAGATGCTCATTGAGCCATGCACTTCCACGGCCATGCCATCGCGCGGGTCAAAACGCAGCCCAAAACTGGCGCTTTTCCACATCACACACTTCATTTGTGCATCAGAATCTTTGAGTGTGAAATAGAGGTGTCCAGAGCGGGGGCGTGAAAAGTTCGAGATCTCACCGCGTACCCAAATGTCTTGCAAAACGATGTCACTTTCCAATAGCTCACGCAGATAACTGTTGAGCGCGGTGACGGTCATGATGGCGGGTGAAGGGTCTGCAAAGTCAAACATGGTGATAGTAGTATAATTCAAAAAGCCTTGAAATAAAGGTGATTTATGAAGTGAATTAGGGATGAGTGCCTTGAGATCCAAAAGTGAGGGTATGATGAACAAGAAGATATTTTTGACTTTGGTCTTGTTGGTTTTGCTTGTATTAAACGGCTGTAACCTGTTGAAAAGCAGTGATGGCGCGGAAAACGTTGTTGGAACCATGGCTCGAATGTCGGTTGACCTCACGATGCAGGCTCAGGAGATTGAAACCTTAAAGAAGGCATTGGAAAACCAAGCCGTTGTCCCGAGCCCTGAACCCTGCCCAACGTCAGCATGTCCATCAATCATTCCTTGCCCAACCTGTCCTGCACCGGTTACAGAGCCAACCGCTGTCCCGACGCCCACGCTAAAAGCAGGGACGGCGAGCCTTTCGGGAAAGCTTATCTATCCCTCAGATCACATTCCTCCCCAACGCGTGGTGGCTTTTGAAGTGAATACTGGTTATTATTACTGGGTGCGGACTGGTGACGGGTCCAGCAGCTATAAGCTTGAAAACCTGCCGGCGGGAACTTATGTGGTCATGGCTTATGTCAATATGGGCGGTCATGTCTTGGACGCTGGTTATTCTGTCTATGCCAAGTGTAACCTCACTTGCGAGCAGGATCATAGCCTGGTTCGCGTTGAACTCAAAGACGGTGAGCATCTAACGGGCATCGACCCCATCGACTGGTATGCACCGGTCGGCGTTGACTGGCCCGCGGAACCAAAAAATTAGCTCAAAACAATAACATCACTTATGAAGTTGCGAAAATCCTCTTTAATCCTTCTAAGCTTGACACTCGCTTTTGCGATAATGTTGAGCGCATGTATTAATGGTTCAGATCAAGCCAAAAAAGAGGATGTTTTTCTTTCAGTCCGTTTGACCGGGCAAAGGCTTTCTCAGGGGCAGCGTTTCACCTTGGACCTTCGATTTGAGAATAACCGTATCAAGAACCTTGACGTGGAAACGATTGTTTTACCGGCTGTTTTTGTCGAAGCGGTAAACCTTTTGGGTACCCAACCGGCAATGCCCCGCGCGGTAAACAGCAATGGCGATTGGGTCTTTGATTATCAGCGGAGCATAGCGCCTGAAGGCAAAGAAACGGTTGTTTTTAGCTTTGAAACGCTGAGCAGTGGCCGTTTTGATGGCATAGGTCAGGTGAAAACCAATGGACGCATGGAAGAATTTGACATTCATCTCAATGTTGCGGGTGTCAATCCACTCGGCTGGAAGCCTGGCGCAGCCAAACCACTGCCTGCGGAACCCACAGAGATTGACAAGGCACTGAGTGTTGTCAAAATCGATGCAATGGCGGAAGTGAATGGTCAACGCATGCTGATTTGGAGCGGTAGCGGCACGATTATCAGCCCGGATGGATTGATTTTAACCGCGGCAGACCTTGTTCTTTCTGATCGCTACTTCCAGGTTTCTGAATTACTTGTTTCTTTGACTGTTGACCCGCAAAACGCGCCCGTGCCTACTTATTCTGCTGCGATTGTGCAGGCAGATTTAGACCTCGGGCTGGCAATCATTAAACCGCGCGCGACCCTTTCTGGCAAGACCCTGGATTATGCTTTGTTGGACTTACCAGCCATGCTTTTAGGAACGTCCAGCGCATTGGAACAAGGGCAGACACTGCAGGTTTTGGGCTATTCGAACCTCAAAGATGAGGATCTTTTGCAAACCAGCGCTGTGAATGTGAATGACTTTGGCGCGGAATTCCCCTTTGGTGAAAAGGTGCTCATCCATGCTTCTGAGTCCGTTCCCGCGGGTTTGAATGGCGCACCGGTCATGAATGAATCTGGTGAGTTGGTGGCGGTCCCAGTGCATAAATCGCCGCTTACTTTCGACCCCAATACCGCTGAGTGTAAACCTTTGGTGGATGCCAACCGCGACGGCAGAATTGACGAAAACGACCCCTGTCATCGTGTCAGCCTGCCCATAGATACTTTGAGACCCATTCACGTGGCGTTGCCAATGATTGACGCCGCACGCCGTGGTGAGGTTAAGATGGTGAGTGCCAGTCATCATGAGGGCTTGCAACAAACCCCGGGTGTTTTGGCTGGACTGGACGGTTTTTCGGATAATCACAATCAGTGGACGGTGGCAAAAACCGCTGCAGGGGAGCAAAGTTTTTTGGGCGGCATGTATCTCAATCGGGTAAACGAACCCAAAACGTCCTTGGTTTCGACGGTGGATTTTGCTTATGAGGATATGCTTATTGAGACCGATTTTGGCCTCTTAACGCTTACGGACGATGGCGAAATAGGTTTGGTCTGTGGCGCGCAAGAAGAACAGATGACCGTTTTCGCGGTCAGTGAAAATGGCTTTTATGCGATTTGGCGTGTTAAGGGTGAGCGAATGCGCTTTTTACAGGATTGGCGCTATTCACCTGTGATTGATACGCGGGAGGCTGTGCGCCTTAGCGCACGTTGTAGCCGGGATAAGCTTGAACTGGCGGTCAATGGTACAGTGCTAACACGTTTGCACGACCCTGATTTTGTGCCAGGCTTATCGGGACTTTATGTTGCAACTTGGGAAGTAGCCGACTTGTTGGTCGGATTCGACAACTTTAGCGTCTCAATTCCGGAATAAAAACATCAAAAAACAGGTCTTGCAATTGTTGCAAGACCTGTTCATATATTGAAACGAGAAGCTGCTAAAGCTGAACGTAACGTTGGATCATCGGTTTGAGGATGTCCAGTGAACCCTGCCAGAAGGCTTTATCACGGATGTTGATGCCAAAGCGGGCAGCCAGATCAGCAGCGCTGGCTTCACCGGTACTGGCGAGAAGCGCTTTGTAATCTTCGAGGAAAGCGTCACCCTTTTCAAGATAAACCGCGTAGAGGCCTTTCGCAAAGAGTGTGCCAAAGGCGTAGGGGTAGTTATAGAAGGAAAGCTCGGCACTGTAATAGTGCGGCTTCCAGGTCCAGGCAAACTTGTTCATCACGTCCATGTCGATGCCGTCACCGTAGGTATCGCGTTGCGCTTGGAGCATGATTTCAGAGATTTCATCAGCTGAAAGGGTGGCCTCTTCACGGCGTTTGAAGACTTCCATTTCAAACAGGAAGCGGGACATAATATCCACGATGGTTTGCGCGTCGCTGCCAATGGCGGTTTCGAGCAGGAGAAGTTCTTCTTCGGCGTCGGCTGGGTTTTTGAGCAAAGCGTTGAGCACAATGGTTTCGCACATGATGGAGGCGGTTTCGGCCAGGGTCATGGGCGTATTGGACTGGTATGGGGTCTTATTGGCTTGGTAGATGCAGTAGTTGTGGAAGCCGTGGCCAAGTTCATGTGCCAGGGTCATTACCTGATCAAAGGAACCGTCAAAGTTGCTCATGATACGGCTTTCCTTTACGCTATCTGCACTCGCACAGAAAGCACCGCCGCGTTTGCCGGGGCGTTGTTCAGCGTCAATCCAGTTTTTGTCAAAAGCGGTTTTGGCAAATGCCGCTAATTCGGGTGAGAAGCTGCCGAAGTTCTCCAGGATAATGTCACGGGCTTCTTCGAAGGTGTAGGTTTTGTTGGCGTTGCCGACCGGGGCGAAAAGGCTCCACCAAGGCAGTTTTTCGTAACCCAGTTTTTTGGCTTTGGCGCGGAAGTAGTCGCGGAACATGGGCAGGGAATCTTTCATAGCACCCATCATGGCGTCCAGGGTCTCGCGGTCGATGCGCGCCATGTCCAGCGAGCTGTGCAGACAATCCTGGCGACCACGTTTGCGGTTGAGCACATTGACTTCGCCTTTGATGCCATTCATGCAGGCTGCCAGAGGCTCTTTCATTTCTTCAAAGACTTCCATTTCGCGTTTGTAGGCGCGTTCGCGGGTTTCAGCGTCGGGATGGCTGCGTAGGTTGATTAGCGCAGGTAAGGGAAGGGGTTGGATCTTGCCATCCAGCTCAAAATCCACGCTTTTTTGTGAGGTGAGCGTGCCTTGTAAGTTCTCCCAGGCACTGCTGGCAGAAAGGCTGAGCTCATTGGCGAGTTCTTCTTCGGCTTCGCTCATCATGTAGCGGCTTTGCTCGGCTTCTTCGAGCAGCGCGAAGGTGTGTTCTTTTGCAGAACCAGGGATTTCCAAGGCAGCCGGCAGACGGTCGCCAAGTTTACCCAGCCAGGCACTAATGCGATTGCCCAGATTACTCAGTGGTACAAGTCCAATTTGCACTTTGGAGTAAAGCTGTTCAGCTTCCTTGTTATAGGAATCGACACTCAGCACCAAACCTAAGAAGCCCATGACGGCATTGATTTTGATGCTCAGCGTGTTGCGGGTGTCAATGACATGGTTAAGCAATTCGCTTAAAGCTTCAGGGGTGGTGTCGGCTTGGAGGGCGGGTGCGAGTTTTTCCTCATAATAGGCGCTTAAACCCTCGGTGATTGACTTGATTGCGTTAATGTCCTCGGTGAGTTTGGGGTCGTCGAGGCCAGTATAGATATTAGAAAGGTCCCATCGGGGTGGTGTTGTTGTCATTGCTATCTCCAGTTTGTTATAGATAACAAAATTATACCTTGTTAGACAGTCATCAAAGTAAGTTTGTGCATATATGTTTCTTAAGATAAAAAACGCTCCGACAAGGAGCGTTATCATTTTTATGGGTTTTTGAAAGGTCTAAGACCGCCGGCGACCGCCACCAATCAAGCTGACATAGTAAAGCAGTTGCAAAACAGAGGTCACCAAGCCGGCAACATAAGTCCATGCGGCGGCATTGAGCACCTTGCTGACGCCTTTGCGTTCTTCGTCATTGCGAATAAACATACTTTCTTCGAGCATGGCTTTGGCGCGTCTGGAGGCGTCCAGCTCCACCGGCACGGTAATGAGGCTAAACAAGGTCGTGCTGGCAAAGAGGATGATGCCAATGCTGGTCAAGCCAGTCAAGCGTAAGAGCAGCCCTGCCATGACCAAAATCATGCCCAGGCTGGAGCCGATGTTCACCACGGGCACAATCGCCCGGCGTAGTTTCATCGGTCCATAATTGGTTTTTTCTTGCATGGCGTGACCCAACTCGTGCGCGGCGATAGCCATTGCGGCAACCGAGGGTTGGTTTGCAACGCCTTCAGAGAGCGCAAGGGTCTGGTTGCGCGGGTCGTAGTGATCGCTGAGTGTGCCCTGGGTTTGCACCAGACGCAAGCCATCCAGACCGTTGCGATGTTTGAGCAGTTCTGCCACCTGGAGTCCAGTGGCATCCTGGCTGTTGCGCACCTGGCTCCATTTGCTATAGGCAGACCTCACCGCAAAGCTGGCGATGATCGACAGCAGAAAACCAGGGATCATAAAGAGGAGATAACTCATATTGAAGAATGGCATCGTATTTCCTTTCTAAAGCGTAGTCACTTATTATCTTAAGGATTCAAGGGCAGCGTTGAGTTGCGCGTCATTTTTGGCTTCAACATCCGCTTCAGTGATAGCCACGGGAATATCGGGTGTTAAGCCGACTTCTGCGATTTGGTTGCCATTGGGTGTCAGCCAGCGCGCGATGGTGATGCGTACGCCGCCTTGTTCATGGGACAGGTCAATCCAACTTTGCACGGAGCCCTTGCCGTAGCTCACATCTCCGACCAACTTGGCGCGACCACGGTCCTGAAGAGCGCCAGCCACAATTTCTGAAGCTGAGGCAGAACCGCCGTTTATCAAGACCATCATGGGCACGTCGGGCGCCAGAGGCTCGCCTTTTGCCTGGTAGGTGTCTCGTTTGCCGTCACCATATTCCTCATAGAGCACCACGCCGTCTTTGATGAACATCGAGGCAATATCAATGGCAGCATAAAGGTAACCGCCACCGTTATCGCGCAGGTCAAAAATCAGCCCTTTGGGGTTTTGGGGCATGAGTTCCTTGAGCGCGTTGCTCACTTGTTCCACCGCTTTATCATTGAAGGTGTAAAGCGCGATGTATGCAATATTGCCCTCTTTCATCTCATAATCAACCACAGGAATAGTGATGACGCGGCGGGTAATGCTGACATCAAAGGTTTCATCACCGCGACGAATGGTAAGCACCACGACTTCACCCGCAGGACCTAAAATTTGCTTTAGGACGAGGTCGCCAGCTACACCATTGACGTCTTTGCCATTGACAGCGATGACGATGTCCTTGGGTTTGAGCCCAACTTCTTCAGCAGGTGAACCTTTCATTGGGGAGACGATTTCAACATATTCACCAGTTGTGTTCACCCAAGCGCCGATTCCGGTGTAGGAGCCTTCCATTTCTGCGTTGGCTTGTTCGTAGGTTTTGGGGTCCATGTAAGAGGTGTGTTTGTCACCGGTGGCAGCCAGCATGCCTTGGATGGCACCACGCATTAAGGTGACATCATCCAGGGGTTGGTCAACATAGTGCTTGTGCAAAAGATTCCAACTCTCCCAGAAGGGCGCAAAAAGGGTTTGCAGTTCCTTTGGTGTTGAAGAACTGACGTATTCAGAGCATTTACCGGCATCTTCGCCAAACTGGATGGCGGGGCACTCTTCCTTGGTGCTGCCATTGGTGGGACATTCTTCACAAACGCAAGGAGCGCCAGGGGTTACCTGAGTGGGTCTGTCATATCCCAGAGCCATTCGGATAGGGTTGTTGCGTACAACGCTGCCCACGGTGAGCCCGGCAGCAAATGAGGTGACCACAATCAGAACGATGAGGATAATCGTTAATGCGGTGCGAGATGATCTGTTTTCCATAAAAAAACCTCCAAAAGAACGCCTATTGGCGCAGAATGCTTAAGTAGAGCTTAAGAATACCATAAGCCTATTAATATGTATGTTAGAAGTAAATAGATGTTATCGCAACGGAGCGCTGGTTTGGCGTAAAAATTCGGGTAACTCAGCCAGCTTGGTAATCGCAGGGTGGGTGCCATCCGGCTTGGGTTTCACTTGCACCGTATAGATGCCCAACTCACGTGCGGTATCCAGGTTCTCGGCACGGTCGTCGAGGAAGAGGCAACGCCTTGGGTCTGGATTTCCAACCGTTTTTAGCGCTATCTCGTAACTTTCCTTTTGCGGCTTGCAATAAGGCGCAGTTGCCACTACGTCGATGATGGGGTCTTCAAACAGGTCGCGTAATTGCATGTGTTTCAGGACGTTTTCGGCATGCGCTACACTGGCGTTGGTGTAAATCCATTTGGGTTGGGGCAGGCTTTGGAGAGCTTTTCTTAGCTCTGGATCGGGGAAAAGGCGATCAGAAAGATCAACGTCATGCACCCAAGCCAAATAGTCGTGCATGTCAATATCGTGTTCATGTTGTAATCCACGTAAGGTCGTGCCAAACTCCCTAAACAAGCGATCCTGGAGCGGCAAAGCTTCCTCGGCGGGGATGTTGAGCACCTCGCGGATGTAACTTTGGATTCGTACGGTGTAGAGGGGCCATAGGTTTAAGGAGCTTGGATAAACAGTGTCATCCAAGTCAATGAGCAGGATGTCTATATTGTTCATCATTCGCGGTCGAGCCACCTGTTCATGTTTTTTGGCGCGACGAATGTGTCGAGCATTTGCAGAAGCTCTTCTGGGTCATCAGACACTACAAAAAGACCGCGATGTTCTGGGTAGATATAGCCTGACTTAATGCTGTAATCGATCATAGCGATGAAGGGATCAAAATAACCCTCGGTGTTGAGCAAGCCGACCGGCTTGTCGTGCAAACCAATTTGTGCCCAGGTAAGCGCTTCGATGGTTTCAGCGTAGGTGCCCAAGCCGCCAGGTATGGCTATGATTGCGTCAGCCAGTTCCAGCATACGTTCCTGGCGAGTGTGGATGTCTTCAACCACTTCGATGCCGGTCAGTTCGTCATGAATAAGGTGATCCAGGTTGAGGCTTTCGTTGATGATGCCAAAAACCTCGCCACCAGCCTCAAGCGCGCCATCAGCCACCGCGCCCATCAAACCGGTTGAACCTGCGCCATACACTATTTGTCGGTTCTGTTTGGCAATGACTTCGCCGAGCTTTCGCGCGGCTTGCAGGTGGGTTTCGGGTAAGCCATCTGCCGACCCGGCATAAACTGTGATGATGTTTTTCTTGTCCATAGAGTTCTATTGTACCTATAAAATATTAGATCCGAGTAGGAATGCGACGATTGGCAAGTGCTTGATGCCTTGAGTGCTGCGATTGATGGGGTCCATTGAAACGATGAGCTTGGGGAAATTGTCTTGCACCATCAATAAGGGTCGAATTTCTCGTTCGAAAGTTGATTCATCTGCCATGAGATAAGAAACTTGTACGTAAAGCTTCTGAGATCCATGTTGGGCAATAAAATCGATTTCTTTATCGCCTAATTTGCCAATACTTACGGTATAGCCACGACGAAGTAGTTCCATGTAAACGATGTTTTCGAGCACCAGGTGAATATCGCGTGTGTTTTCGCCGTACATGGCTTCGCGAATACCATGGTCGACCAGGTAGTATTTTTCATCGATCTGAAGGAGCTTTTTACCAATCAGATCCTGGCGTTTAGCTGGATAAAACAAACAAGCGTCAATGCAAGCTTTGATGTAGTTGATAACCGTTTCTGGCGCAACGGTGCGATACTCATTTTTTAGATAGGTTGAGATACTGCGGGCAGAAAAGGGATTGCCAATGTTCGAAATCAAAAATAGCACCACGCGTTGCAGCAAATCGACATCCCGAATGCTGTTGCGGCTGACGACATCCTTGATGAGAACTGAAGCAAAAAGATCCTCCAGATATTGCTTGGAAGGCTCGTCTTGAAAATCGAGGTGATGTAAAAAGGGCATGCCACCAAGTTTGATGTATCGTTCAAATGCGTTTTGCTCACTAAGAGTAGGGTTTGTCTTGCGAATGAGTTCAAAAAACTCTTTGAACGAAAAGGGATAAATCTCAAAACTGACGTAGCGGCCAGCGATGTGTGTGGCAAGTTCACCCGAAAGGAGCGTGCTGTTAGACCCGGTGATGTAAATATCGCAGTCAAAGTCGACGCGCAATGCATTAACTGCCTTTTCCCAGCCTGGCAAGTCTTGGATCTCGTCTAAAAAGATGTAAAACTTCCCCTCGGTTCGACCGTGTTTCTGCCGAATGTCTTGGATAAGCATCGTACCATCCTGGATGTGTTGGGTCTCCGAAGATTCAAAGTTGACAGTATAAAACCGGGAGGGTGCTACGCCATTTGAGGCGATTAAGTCCTGGACCTGTTGCAAGAGCACAGATTTACCACAGCGGCGAACACCAGTAAGAACTTTTATGACGGGTTTGTCAATAAAAGGTTTAATACGATCAAGATAAGTGTGGCGAACAATCATAAGCTTTTCTCCTGCACTGTCAGTTATAACTGACAAAAACTAAAAAATCAAGTAAAGTGTCAGTTATAACTGACAGAATATGCAAAAAGAAGGAAAGTGTCAGTTATATCTGACAGAAAGCGGTCTTTTTAAGCAAAAAAAACACCATGCGTTTGTCGTTTCAATCGGCGCATGGTGTGAGTTCTATCCGAAGGGAGTGGACTAGCGGTGATATTCGTCCCGCAAAGCTTGCAGTTTTTCCTTCTCAGTCTGGCCGAGCGGTTTAGGTAGCTGGATGAGAATCCGCGCCAGCAGGTCACCTTTTTCGCCCTTTTTTCGTAACACGGGCATGCCCAAGCCTTTTAGCCGAATGGTTTTGCCGCTGTTGGTGCCGGCCGGGATGTTCAGCTTTACGGTTTTGCCAAGTGTGGGCACTTCCACCTCACCACCCAGGGCAGCGGTATAAAAATCGACCGGCAAGTCAATCGTCAGGTTGTTGCCTTTGCGCGTGTAGGTTTTGTGGGGCAGGACCTTGATGAGCAGGTAAAGGTCTGCGCCATCCGCCTGACCGCTCAAGCGCACCTTAGAGCCATTATCCACACCTGCTGGAATATTGGCGTTAATCTTGCGCCCATCGCTAAACTGCAGGCTGCGTGTTGTACCGCTATAGGCTTCTTCGAGCGTTATTTCAACCTCGTGCTCCACATCGCGGCGCATGGGTGGACGTGTGCGATAGCTTTGACCGCTTTGGCCAAAACCACCATCCGACCCACTTGTGCCAGAAAAACCACCAAAACCGCCACCAAAAATGGAGGTGAAGAAGTCCGAAAAGCCACCCATGCCACCCATGCCGCCACCGCCGCTGCCACCGAACATCTGCTCAAACTCTTCGGGACTAACGGTGCGATAGCCGCCGCTTTGACCAGGCTGTTGTTGCCAACGACCCCAGTCAAAGCCACTTGGCTGACCACCAGAGCTTTGGTATTGCTGCCATTCCGAACCGAGGGTGTCGTACTTTTGGCGCTTTTCGGCGTCCGAAAGGACTTGATAGGCTTCGTTAACCTCTTTGAACTTTTCTTCCGCCTTGGGGTCTTTATTGACGTCTGGGTGATACTTGCGCGCCAAGTTGCGGTAAGCTTTTTTTATCTCGTCTTCACTGGCTTTTTTGTCCACGCCCAGTGTTTTGTAATAATCCTTATATTCCATAAAACTATCCTTTTATTGCCCTTCTATAACCCTCTTATCATAGCAAAACAATGTATAAAGCGTGTTAATATCACGCTTTTCAGGCACAGGATTAAGCGAAAGGACCGCGCGTTTCGGGAGGTAGGAGTGCGGCAATTTGGCGCATGATTTCGTGTCGGGCGTGGTTCACCTCGTCGCGAGTAGGTCGGCCGTTTTCGTTGGCTGGCTTCAGGGGGCCAAACACCTTGCCTATACGGGTGATGACACGCGCTTTGCGCTTTTTGTTGCGGATGGTGCCCAGGATGTCCCAGTTGTCTTCGCTAAAGGTGCCGATGGGTAGGATGGGTACGCCGAAGCGCAGGGCTAAAAAGGCTGCGCCGGGCAACGCTTCCCGCAAGGGTGGTTTGTTGACATGACCCTCAGGCATCATCGCCAAAATGCCCTTTTCAGCGAGAATAGCTTCGGCGGTGCGTAAGGATTCAAAATTTGGCGTGCCTTGTTCGATGGGTAAGGTAGGCCAAAGGCGCGGGAAAACCTTCAAAGGTCCCGGCGCCATGGGCATGACGGCGTCACCAATGAATTCCATCGGGTAGCGGGTGACATGGATGGGGCCCACTGTGTCTAAAAAATGGAAGTGGTTTTGCACGATAAGCAAGGGGCCGCTTTTGGGTAGGTTTTCTTTGCCTTCAACTTGATAATTTAATAGCAGCCATGCCAAAAAGTTGATGCCGGCGCGCAACACCCCACGGCGGAACTGATAGCGCGGGTAGATGCGTTTGTTTTGAGTGACTTCCTGGTGGGATGTTTTGGCCATTTTTTACCTCTGTGATTATGCCTCCATTTTACCCGAAGGGCGCTCAAAAAGAATGCAAGACTAGGCAAATCGGGTTGGTAGCTTGCAAAAAGACCGCTTTTTATTGCTTTGAAATGAGGCTCTTTGGAATTAAGGTAGAATCAAACTTTGATATGGATTTATTAATGAGATATTTTTATGAAAGATAGTATTGAAACACAGCAAGAAATTCCCGCATCTGAGCCACTAACCAACCCGTTCCCTGAACCCCCTAGAAACTGGCTTCTTAACTACCTGCCAATGGGTATTGGGCAGATTTTGTCCCTGTTGGGCAGTGCTCTGGTTCAGTTTGCACTCATCTGGTATCTGACCCAAAAGACAGGATCGGCGCTGACTTTACTTACCGCCACGCTTACTGGCACGTTGCCGGCCGTCTTCCTGGGACCTTTTGCCGGTGCGCTGGTGGACCGCTGGAACCGCAAGTTGACCATGGTCTTTTCGGACGGCTTGGTTGCCTTAGCCACCTTGGTTTTGGTCTTTCTTTTTGCGACCAACCGCATCCTGGTATGGCATATCTATGTCATTCTATTTGTGCGTTCTCTGGCGGGCATTTTTCAAGCGCCTGCCTTGAATGCCTCGAGCACCTTAATGATCCCCAAGGAGCATTTTACACGCTATTCTGGCGTGCAGCAGTCCATTTATGGCATCATCAACATCGTTGCGCCACCTTTGGGTGCTTTGCTCATCACCTATCTGCCGATGCAGGTGGTGTTGGCGGTGGATACGGTGACGGCGACGATAGCCATCCTGTTGCTGCTCTTTTTTGTGAAGGTGCCACAACCTGAACGCAATAAAGACAGGGTTTTGATTACTTCTAAACTGGTTATCAAAGATGTGAAGGCAGGTATCAAATATGTTATCAGCTGGAAGGGTGTTTTGTTGCTGTTGATTGGGGGCACCATCATTAACATGGTGTCCATGCCGGCTCTCAATCTCTTGCCGCTGCATGTGCAGGCGTATTTCCAGCGTGGTGCTAATGCCTATGCGGGTCTTAATTCCGCTCTTGGTGTGGGCACAATCGTTGGTGGCATTACCCTGGGTTTGTGGGGTGGCTTTGAGCGCCGCATGCGGACCGTGATGATGGGCATTTTCGGTTTGGGTACAGGTTTGTTTGTGATGGGTCTTTTGCCACGCGATGGTTATTACTTCTCGATCGGTTTGATGGTGCTGATTGGCTTTATGTTTGTGATGATTAGCGGACCTTTGAATGCCGCGATGAAGGAGAAGATACCGCCGGAAATGCAAGGGCGGGTCTTTACCGTGATGAGTTCGATGGTGCAAGCCACGGTTCCTTTGGGCTTGTTGATTGCCGCGCCGATTGCGGAGCTCTTGAGCATTTCGACCTGGTTCATGGTGGGTGGTGGGGTCTGCCTGGCATTGGGTGTTTTTGGCTTGTTCTACAAACCCTTGGCAACGCTCGATGACCAACAGGGCCCTGATGGTTACACAGTTAACGAAGCTGAATAGGGCATGAGTCCCAACCCATCGCACAGGCGTCCCGCCCTGCGCGACGTCTGATTTCATCAACTGTGCATGCCCTGCGGTGAGACACCGAGGTCATCAGGAAAACACGAGCGCTTGCTAATCTGCGGGTGTCCCGCCCTGCTCACCTTACCGACACCTCAACCCTCGGCGTCTCGCCGAGGGGATAAGAAAAAAGTTAGTGCCAGTGTATTCACCGAGGGCATCAGGAAATCCTAAGCGCAACCCATGACATCATCAACCATTTACATAAATACCACACCGTCATGCTATCAAACGCCCCAATAATGCATAAAGTGAACGATATCCACCCGGAAACTTCGGTTTATCGTAGAATCAGAAGCGTTTAGAATTGAGAAGAAATGAAACAAGATGCTGATGAAGTCATGAACCCTGAAGACTCTGTTGTAGACCCTATTCAAAGGGGCGCGTTTGTTCCAGGTGAAGCGCAAACAGAATCAATCAAGCCACCAGAAAACTGGTTGCGGAATTATTTGCCAATGGGTATTGGCCAAATCCTATCCCTGTTAGGCAGTGCCTTGGTGCAGTTTGCCTTGGTTTGGTACCTGACCAAAGAAACAGGCTCACCCATAACCCTGCTAACCGCCACGCTCACTGGCACACTGCCATCGGTTGTTTTAGGACCCTTTGCCGGCGCGCTGGTCGACCGCTGGAACCGCAAACTAACCATGATCATTTCCGATGCATTGGTGGCACTGGCGACGGTGGTTTTAGTCTTATTGTTCGCGACTGGATTAATTCAGGTCTGGCATATTTATGCTATGCTTTTTGTGCGCTCGCTTGCCGGTATTTTCCAGGGCCCCGCTATAACGGCTTCGATCTCCCTAATGATTCCCCGTGAGCATTACACCCGCTTTGCTGGTCTTCAGCAGTCTGTTGATGGCATCATTCAAATCGTTTCACCCGTCCTTGGCGCCGTACTGTTTAATCTTTTGCCAATCCAAGGTGTTCTGTCAGTAGACATCGTTACAGCTGCAATAGCCATTTTGTTGCTCATTTTTGCGGTCAAAGTGCCTCAGCCTGTTCGCAAGGATGACGTCGCACACGTGAAGCCGAAAACGATTCTTAAGGATGTCAGGGATGGCTTTAAGTATGTGATTGGCTGGCGCGGAATTCTGATGCTGAATATTTTTGGCACGATGATTAATATGACCATCGGGCCAGCTTTCAGCTTGTTGCCACTCTATGTTCAAAACCATTTCCAAAAAGGTGCAGGAGAGTATGCCGCGCTCAGCTCATCGTTTGGCATTGGTATCATCGTGGGTGGGTTGATTCTGGGTGTTTGGGGAGGGTTTAAGAAAAAGATCCGCACGATGGCTTTGGGGCTTTTTGGCATGGGTTTTGGGTTGGCGACTTTTGGCTTTTTACCGCCAAATGCTTATTTTGTTTCAATCGGTGTCATCATTTTCGCGGCCATTATGATTGTGATTACGAATGGTCCTTTAAACGCCCTGGTGAAAGAAAAAATACCGCCAGAAATGCAAGGGCGTGTTTTCACCGTGATGGGCTCAATGATTACGGCAACTGTACCGATTGGCTTGATTATTGCCGCACCCATTGCTGAAATAATTGGCATTGGGGCTTGGTTCATTATTGGCGGTGGTTTTTGTTTTCTGATGGGGTTGCTTGCGTTGTTTTATAAACCAGTCGCAACCCTCGATGACCAATTGCCGGGTGGCGCATTGGTCTCGGATTTACAAACGGAAAAAATCAAAGAATAAGATTAGTCGTCGTGACTGAGCAGATGAGCTGCTAAAAGGCTGGTCGAGTCCAAAATGTGATGGGTGCCACTCTTTTGCAGCTCTTTTTGTGTGCCAAAGCCGCAAAGGACTGAAAGTGATTGCGCACCCGCCGCCAGTGCCGCGCGTACATCCGTGAGGGTGTCGCCGACCATCAGACAATTTTCGATGGGGATGCCGAGTTCTCTCGCGGCATAAAGCAAAGGGTCAGCGAAGGGTTTGGTTTTCTCGCAGGTTTGGGAGCTGACCACGATGTCAAAATAGTCTTCCAGACCGTTTTTCTCCAGAAATTTTTGCACGGTGACGCCATTGCGTGCCGAGACTACCGCGAAAGGATAGCGTCCTTTGAGAGCGTCCAGCATGGGTACCACGCCTGGGATCATGGGAAAGTGTTCGGGTAAGGTCACTTTTTTACTGGCGCGTTTATCGAGAAAGCGTGCCAGGTGGCTATCGATGCCAATATGATCCAGAAAGGCTAAAAAACGGTTGGCAGGCGCTTGTAAGATACTTACCCAGCGTCGAACCCAGCGGTGCAGGCTCTCTTCTTTGAAGGGTGGGCTCAGCCACGCCAGGCGCGCAAAAACTGACGCCACCATCTCGTCATCGCTATCCGAGAGCGTACCATCAATGTCGAAAAGCAGCGCTTTGACCTTGCTGCGGTCAAGGGTGGATTGAAAAACCTTGGCTGGTTTTGACATCATCAATGCCTGTTGGGTTGGCTACTCTAGCGCTTCGAAAGTCGCATTGAGGCTTTCGAGTGTCTCGGTGATAATCAGCACAAACCCATTCTCACCGATTTTGAAAATGCGTGCGAAAGTGTCCGTTTGGCCAAAAATGCCCTCAGCAGAGACATTGCCGAAGCGCTGGCGCAGCATGGCAACCATCGCGGTGTAGGCTTCTTCGCTGTCTTCTTGGGTGTCCCAGACGGTTTTCATGGCGAAGAGGTGTTCGTCTTTTTCATCATTGCTGAGGAAGACATAGGCGTCGCCACCCCAGCCTTCAACCGCTGTTTTTGCAATGTCTTCGCCGATACGATAGCCTGGCTCCAGCCCCTTGGTAAGCATCATAAAGATATCCCAGGCGCCGACTACGCCAGCGTTGTCAATTTCCCAGCCTGCACCCAGGCTTTGAGCTAAATCGGGTAGGTCAACTTTTACCGGCAGGTCTTCAGGGTAGCGTTCCGGGAACATGATTTGTTCGGAACTGACCGGTGGTGTCGTGGTGAAGGCGGTGTGAATGGCGTCATAACCACCGATGGTATAGAGATGTTCGGCAAACGCCGCGCCTTGTTCATAGGGAAACATCATTGAAGCAGAAAGATAAGCAGGAGCGGAGTCAAATACGGGGCTCTTTTGTTCCTCGAGGCTGGCGAGGAGCTCAATGACATCTTTTTGGGTGGCGAAAGCTTCGAACCATTTGAACTGGCTCATGGTTGCATCCCCTTCGATCAGGGCTTTGATGGCTATGCAACGTTCGGAATCCTTTTCGCAACTTTCTTCGTTGTAATTCAGCTTATTTTCAAAGTCATAATTAGCATATTGCAAGGCGTGAACGTATTCGTGCGCGTAAGTTAGGCGCTCATTGATGGTCAGGTTCTCTCCACCCACAACCACCATTTCACGCTCATCGGTCTTATAAAAGCCAGCGATTTGTTCGGAATAGAGGTCTTCGTAGAGTTTGCGCAGGTCCATATCCTTGGGGAAGAAGCCCAAAAGGGCATAGCGGCGCAGGTCCTGCTTTGATTCCATTTCGTCAAACTCTTCGAGCATATCATCGTTGACGTAGGCACGTAATTCTTCTGGTGTGTAGACATGCCGTGGCACGGCTTCTTCCATGTTCAGCTTGCGCACCTGGCGCACCTGGCCCTCAATCTTGTCCAGCATGGCGGCTGTTTGCGGGTCAAGCGTAGCAACCGGAGCCGGTGTCGTTGCACTTTCGGTACTTTCTGGTATCGGCGTTTCAGCAACCGGTATGGCAGTGCTTTGGGTTGTTTCTTGGGGAATAGTCGTTGCTTCAACCTTTGCTTGTGTAGCAGCTGGTTTAAAAGGACGCGAGAGCCTATTGAATCCTGTTGTGTAAATCACCGCCAGGGTCGTCATCAAGGCACAAAATACCAGCACCAGGATAATGATGATGGCGAGGAGCGTTTTATTATTTTTAGAAAATTGCATAAATTAATTATCTTTCAGTGGTTTTGTTTCAAGAGGTAAATCATCGTTTAGGTCATCTTCAAAATACTCTTCAAGGAAAGTATCGATATCTTCTTCGTCTGTTTCAGCTGGTGTGGCAACTTCGGTTATCGCTTTGCTAACAGGAATGTCTGCTTCAGGCTCCGGCTGTTCAAACGGTTTCACGCGCATCGGACGGGTGGGTAAAGCTTCGTTCATTTCACGGATGGCGCGTTGTTCCACGCTTTCTTCAATTTCTTCTGGTTCAAAGTCTTCTATGATGTCGGCTTCTGCGCTCAATGAGCTCATTTTCTTCATCAAAACCTGGTAAAAGGCGACCATACGACCTGCGTTTTCAATACTAAGTCTTTCATCCACGCCATGCATGCGGTTGGATTCTTCCATGCTGATCATCATCGGTGAGAAGCGGAAGGTGCGCTCACAAACCTTGTGGTAATGGCGCGCGTCGGTGGCACCAGGCATGAGGATGGGCGTTGCCATAGCGCCGGGGAAGGTCGCGCGGATCATTTGATACAACATATGGAAGTGGGGTGAGTCAATATCTGAAATATCCACTGGATCCCAACCATGATCACCCATGAGTTGGTCACCATGGGCTGGTAAAACGCTAATGACGTCATCAGCAACCAAATCACGCACATATTCGTATGTGCTGGCTAGGGTTTCACCAGGGAAAATGCGGATGTTGACAATTGCCTCGGCAACCGAGGGCAAAACGTTTTCAGCAGAGCCACCCTGGATGATGGTGGGCGAGAGCGTTGTGCGGGTGACTGCATTGAGCTGTCGGTTTTGGGCACAGCGGCGTTTAATGGTGTTGCCAAACAGCCACGGGTTGGCAAGGGCTAATTTTTCTTTGAACGGGAGAGCATCGCCAACAAAACTCATCATAAACTCGACCATTTCCAGGCTCTGTGGGAAGGGATTGGACTCGAGGGTGGCGATTGCCAGGCTTAGGGCACCAATGGCAGTGTCAGCGGGAGGATAGGCAGCGTGACCACCTTTGACCTCCGCACGAAGCTTGAGCGAAACATGGCCTTTTTCGGCAACGCCAATGAAGCCCACGGGACCTTCCACACCCGGGATTGCGCCTTCACTGATAGCACCACCTTCGTCCAGCAAAAAGGCGAGCTTGATACCGCGTTTTTGGAGTAGTTCAGCCATTGCCTTGGCACCGTAGGTACCCGAGCATTCTTCATCATGCCCGAAAGCAAGATAAACGGTTCGCTGGGGCTGGTGGCCTTCGCGCAGCAGGTTGTTGACCGCTTCGAGCGTTGCAATCAGGCTGCACTTGGTGTCTAAAGCACCCCGTCCCCAAACATAACCTTCTGCGACGGTGCCGCTGAAGGGTGGGTAGGTCCAGGTGGAATCGGGCCCGTCATCTGCCGGCACAACATCCTGATGTGCGGTAAATGCGATAGGGTCGAGGCTGGGGTCAGTGCCTTGCCAGGTGAGTAAGATGGCATGGTCGTTGATGAGCTCTTCCTTAAGCGTGGTAAAAACAGTTGGGTACAGCGTGCGCAAAAGGTTCCTTAGCCCACTAAAAGCCTGGGAATCCATTTTGGCGGGATCAGCATGGCTGATAGTTTTTAGTTGTAATGCCAAGCCGATATGCCTGGCAACTTCTTCACCGTCAATCTTGGGCAGGGCGATTGGCTCTGGCTCTTCGATTTGGATGGCGAATTGGGACGCCCGATAAAGCGCGATACCCGCGATGATTGCCAGAATGACGGCAATAACGATGATAGCAACAAGTAGAATTGGGTTCATTTAAACCTCCGTAACTGTTCGTACAAGATGGCCTAATTGTAACGCAAATGACGAGGCCGTGACTTTAAACACTTCTCTGACTAGAGCTTAGGCAGTTTGTGGCTGTTTTGGTCCAGCCAGGCTTGCCCTTCTGCATAACGGGGCATCATTTGCTTGAGAAATTTCCAAAAATCTGCACGATGGTCGTGGTAAACGGTATGGGCAAGCTCGTGAGCAACCACGTTCTCGATAGAAAGCAGTGGGGTCATCCCCAACCGCCATGAAAAACAAAGCCGCCCATCGCGTCCACAAGACCCCCAACGCGTTTTGGCACTGGTGATTTTGATGCCGGCGTGTTTGAGGTTCCAGTTTTTGGCGTAGATGGCGACATAATGGTTGCTCAACTGACGGATGGTATCGCGGTAAAGGTTCACTAAGGTGGCGGTACCTTTGGCGGCGAGAGCAGGGCTGATTTTGATGATGCCTGGTGTTTTTGTGTCTGGCGTATTGCTGTTTGTGTTGATTATCTGTAAGGTATGCCAACTGCCGAGATATAAAATCGGTTCGCCGTGTGTCATCTGAGGGATGGGGAAAAGTTCGGTTTTGAGTTTGCGAATTTTTGCGATCCAGTCAGTTTTTTGAACGAGCACTTCATCAATGCGCTCTTGGGTGGTGTAAAGCGGTGTTTTGATGAGCATGGTGTTGGCGTCCAAGAGGCGAAGTTCAATCGTTTTGCGATTGCTGCGTTCAACACGGTAGCTTAAAGGGCTTTGGTTGTTCAGGGTGACGCTTGGCATGGCGTCATTATAACCGCGTTTTGGAGTACAATGCAGGCATGTTAAAACGCTGGTTATGTGGTCTTTTCGTGCTTTTATCGCTCCTTTTGTGTGGTGCTTGTGTTTCCCAAGCCAAGGCGTTGCCTTTGACGCCCGTGCCTGATGAAAACTTAGCCTTTACGCTTTCTTTGCCTGAAGGTTGGACGCTCACCGAAGATTCTGAAAAAGGTGCGCCACATTACCTCATCCTGCCAAAAGATTTTGAGGATACGGAAGAGGCTTTTCGGATTCATTTCTATTTTGAAAAAACAGAAGCTGCGGATCTAAATGCCAGTTTGGAAGAAAGTAGTCAGCGACTTGAAGTCTGGATGGCTGAGCTGGTTGATAAGGATTATGAAATCTATAATAAGAATGATTTTCGAGTGGATAAGAATCCAGCGATGTGGCTTGACTTTGCGAAACCCGTCGAAGAAAGCTACTTGGTCGGCAGGGTGCTTTTGGTGACGCATCCCAGTTACACGATTGGTTTTGTTGCCAAGGCGAATGAAGCCAATTGGAACGCGAATGTGCGCACTTTTGATAAAATTGTGGGGAGCTTTAAGATAAAGCCAGAAACGAGCCAATGAAAGCCATGGAAAGACCACATCAGTTGACCAAAATAGTTGTTGCCTGTTTGACAGGTTTGTGTTTACTTTTGAGCGCTTGTGAGCCCTTGTCAACACCTGTACTCTCAACACCAGAAAAAATTACTCCCGATAGGTTTGCTGTGCCTACTTTGCAGGCTGGCATTCCCACGCCAATGGTTGAAATGTCGATAAACTTTGCGCCTCGGGTTGAATTCCCTCAAGCCCATTATTCCTTTTTGCCCGTAAAAGATTACTTGCCTTTTGTGGCTTCCATGGAAAGCAAGACCGAGGAAAACCGCTTGACGCTTTATAACGAAGATAAAACTTTGTTTTACAGCTTTAGCGCTGAGCAAGTGCCAAATGCGCAAAATAACGAAGCCTGTTTGAATGCGGTTCTGGAAAAAATGAAGGTAGACTGGGTCGATTTTGCTCCAGGAGATATCGCGACATCGGCATATCCTGCGAATAGTTCAGGCGTCACCTTTAGTGGTGTATTACAAGAACGTGCTTCGAGAGGCGCATTGGTAGCCAGTTATCAAAACCAGCAATGTTACTTCTTCCTCTCTTTTTATACCGAACAGATGGCTGGTGCCGGTGGCGCTTTAGACCTGAACTTGGGCGCGACGCTTTTTACTGCCATGCTTAAATCTATCGAAATCGGTGAACCACCAGCCAAACCAATGTGTCAAGTATCGGAAGACGCGGCGTATGGCCAATCGGTGGAAAAGCCCATTCAAGTGGGCAATACCAATATCATTGACGGAAAAACCCGGGCGGAGCTTTATCTGCTGACTTTGCGTGGACCTGGGAATGAAGAGATTACCTTTACCCGCCAACAACCGGTGCTCAACCAGAACGGTGGCGTGGTGGATGTGTATAGCATCAGTTATGCTGGCTCCGAAACAAGTACGCTCGTATATTTCGACATTTACACCTTCGCTCAGCCCCTCGCCCTCCATGGCTTTAGCTGTGAAGCGCCATTCCCATTGGAAAAACCTTAATTCAGCCACTTCAGGATGACGCCTGGCTATGACGATTAATCGCCCCAGATATAGCAAACAGTTTTGGCTAATGTTTGTTGGCTTGGTCATTTCTTCGACCGGTACCACCATGATTTGGCCTTTTCTGACGATCTATGCCAGTGCAAAATTAAGCATGCCTATGGCGGCAATTATGGGCTTGATGAGCTTCAACTCGATTGCCGCGCTGGTGGCTTCTGTTTTGGCAGGAGCTTTGGCGGATCGCTTCGGACGTAAAATCATCATGGTTGTTGGTTTGGTTGGCGCGGCGGTGGTCTACGCGGGCTATATCTTTGCCACGCAGTATTGGCATTTTGTGATTTTGTTGATTTTTGCCGGTGTCTTTAGCCCGCTGTATCGGGTGGGGACGGACGTCACCGTGGCGGATGTGGTTAGCCCGGAAAACCGCGCGCATGCTTATAGCATCATCCGCATGGGCCGCAATGTTGGCGTTGCACTGGGTCCGCTGTTGGGTGGTTTGGTGCTGGGCAAATCCTACAATATCGGTTTTATCGCGGCGGCCGTTGCGCTGGCAATTTACGGCATTATCGTGATCCTCTTCCTTAAAGAGACCCTGGCAACCGACCATGCCCATGAGGGGTTGCTTGAGCAACTGCGTATCTATAAGGAAGCGCTGCAAAATGTGCGCTTTAGTTGGATGATTGCTTCGTTTACCTTGATGGAAATTTGCGCTACGATGATTTGGGTGGTGCTGGCAGTGCATATGAAGACCAACTTTGGCTTTACCGAGGAGACTTACAGCTGGATTCCCACCACCAACGCGCTCATGGTTATCTTCTTGCAGGTTGCCATAACCCGTTTTACCCAGCGTTGGCGCGATACGCAGGTGATGCCTTGGGGCGCTGTTTTTTACCCGATTTCGATGTTGGTTATCGCCCTCTCCCGTGGTTTTTGGGGCTTTTGGTTGGGCATGGTCATCCTGACGGTTGGTGAGCTGATTGTTTCGCCGACGGCTTCGGCTTATGTGGCTAACCTGGCACCCATTGAAAAACGCGGACGCTATTTGGGCATGTTTTCGCTCACCTGGCCCTTGGCGATGTCGGTGGGTCCGCTGGCGGGTGGCTATCTGAGTGACACGGTGAGCATCTTCGCGCCTTGGTTCTTTGCTTCTGCGATTGGTGTGCTGGCGGTTTTGTCCTATGTGGGCTTGGATCGTTACAGCCAAAAGCAGCGCGTTGAAAAGATCTTAGGCGAGTAAACAAAACCAATCATGCGCTTTTGTTCAATCCTGGTATCCTGACCAGGTTTTTTGTGAGGTCATAAACTGCGCTCGGTGAGGACACCGGCGCGAAGGGTGTGACATGGAATAGGGCATTGTTTCCAACCTATAGTGGCACAAGGACAGAAAGTTTATCTTGAAGCACACTTTTGCTTGACATTCCACGCTTCTTTAGTGATAATATAGAACATATATTCTACTATATCCGAAAGAGAGAAGCGGTGACCCAGATTTTTGTTTTCAGTGATAACGAGCCCTTGCGCATTTTAGAGGTTGATGAACGCGCCGACAAAATCGTGTCTCGTGTCAACCAGGGTTTTTGGGGTGATTATCTGGGCTATGAGGCTTATCCCAGTCAAGCCTGGCAGGCGCGCCAAGTTGGCAAAACCGTTTTGCTTTTAAACCCCCAAACGCCTGAGGCATTCGCAGATTTTAAGCTTGACGCACGGGATTTTCAGATATTGCAGGCCTTAAGTTCGGGGTTGAGTGTGGATCAATGCGCGTGGTACTTGCACATCAGCGCGCGCACCGTGAGGGTGCGATTAAAGAAATTGCAGATCACCTTTCGCGCTGAAACGATTCCCGCTTTGATGGCGCTGGTGACGGCGATGGGCTTGATTTTCCCGGATGTAGCCTCAGTCTTTGATTGAGTCCCACAGTGTTTGCGCCACAAAGCTCGCTGCTTTGGGTTTGCCCAATGTTTGCGCTGCTTGGGTCACCAACCTGAGGGCACTTTGATTATCTCGCAGCCAGTAGTTCAAGAGTGCCAGGGTCTCTTCGGCGTTAGCGGGATGGGCACCCGCCTGGAAACTAAGCACATAGCGCACATTACCTTCTTCTTGGCCTGGTAAATAATGAATGATAACGATGGGTAAACCGGCAGCCAATCCTTCAGACAGGATGAGACCACCAGCTTTGGTGAGCAAAATATCGGCTGCCTGGAGCCACTCGGACATCTTTTCGGTGAAGTTGAGCACATGCAGCGGGAAGTTTGGTTTTAAGTCAAGCAGGTTTTGGTGTAGTTTTTGGCTACCGCCGGCAATCGCCACAACCTGAAAGTCATGGTCGAGCCTGTCCAGCGCTTGCACGGTTTCCAACACATTTTCAACCCTTTCACCGCCAACGAACAGCAGGGTTGTTTTGTGGGGGTCAATGCCTAAAGCCCGACGCAAGTCCGATTTGTCTTCCAGACGGTCTTCAAAGCCAGGGTCAACCGGAATGCCGCTGACGATAAGCTTTTCGGCGGGTATTTTATTTTCAATCGCACGCACACGCACCCAGTCGGATGCCAAGAAGTAGGCGTCGGGGTCTTTGTTGAACCACAGGGCGTGAACGTCGGCCAGGTCTGTCACCAGGTTGTAATAGGGCATGTGGATGTCCAGTTTATCCAGTGCCGCGCCAATGGCGGAGTTGAACATCTCGTTGGTGTTGAGGATAGCCTGAGGCCTAAAGTCCGCAATCACTTCTTTCAGGCTGGCGGTCAGGGCGAGCATCAAAGCGCCATCCATCATGTCACTAATCGGGCGATTATCGCTCAGTTGGTAGCCCAGACGGTAGAGATTAGGTGTATTTTTGACGCTGGTGTTATAGTTTTTTTCAATTGATTTGAGCAGCAGTGCTTTTTCGGTGTCACTGATGGGATTCACCACCTGCACCTTGACATTGTCTCCATAAAGCTTGAGCAGCGCTTTTTCAACCGCCTGCGCACTTCGACGGTGGCCAAACCCAGCGTCACTGGTGATAATTAGGATGCGTTTAGCGTTTTGGGATGGGCTTGAGAGCATGGGCTACCTCTTTGAAAGTTGTGGTGCGATGGTGACTGGGAATATTAATAAAATGGGATTAAAACGCAAAGGCACACCGACTTGTAAATAAGCGGTGTGCCTTAATAATCAGAGAATTTACTCTTCGATAACGATGGCTGCTTCGGGGCAAGCTTCGGCAGCTTCGCGAGCGGCAGCTTGGAATTCTTCGGGCACGGGGTCCAAAAGAACAACGGCGTAGGGTTCGGTTTCGAGGCTGAAAACCTCAGGAGCGATACCTTCACAGATACCACAACCGATGCACAGATCTTCGACGACTTTAACTTTCATTTTCAAATTCCTTTCGGTCTTAATATTGGTTGGTTCTTCATCAACACCTTCGCTGTCGTCGCAGCAACAGCAACAAGGCGTTGTTGTTTCAATGGCTTCCACGGGCTGACCTTCTTCAACGCTAATCGCGCTGGTGGGGCAGTCTGATAGGACCTGTTGGAGCTGGTCGTGGTGTTGGGGTTCGACTGGGTCCATGATGACCTCAGCGACGCCGGCATCACCGAGTGAAAAAACTTCGGGTAAATCGCCTTCGCAAATACCACAACCGATACACAAGTTTGAATCAACTTTAGCTTTCATGCAGCTCCTTTTCTCTTCAGCCCATATTATACCCCGAAGTCAATAAAGCGGGGTTTATAAAACGGTTAGAAAAGTATTAATTGCCACATCTGGTGCGTTCTTAATTTGGGGTCAATAAGCGTGTTTCTTTGACGAATAATCCTGATATTGGACTTATTTACCATTCATGGTAAAACAAATAAAGCACGATTGAAGGAGTTCTTATGATTTATCATCTCACAACCAAACCTGAATGGGACGCTGCTCTGGCGCAGGGTTTTTATGCGCCTCAAGGCTTTCCCACTGAAGGTTTTATCCATTGCTCTGACCATTATCAGCTCAAGCGCGTAGCTAATGCGTTTTATCCGACCACGCCTGATTTGATCTGCCTGAAAATTGATACGGACCAGCTGGAGGCGCCGGTGGTTTATGAAAACCTCGAAGGTGGCACGATGCTTTTCCCCCATATTTATGGCACATTGCCGGTGGCGGCGGTGGTTGGCACATTTGAGGTGCTTTTTGACGCTGATGGTAAGCGTGTTCTACCGCCTGAGGAGACCTTTCCAGGTGCGCCTGTTTTTACCCACTTACCTTTGCCTACGAAGGGAAAACTTTTCCGCTCACCAACGCCGGGCAGTTATATGTTTGACCCCGAGGATGCCGCCTTCACCCATTTTCTCGAGGCGGACGTTGATGTCGTTGTTGTTCTGAGCCCGGCTGATGAAACTGAGCGGAACACGGGCGGTGATCTTTTTAAGCGTTATGCTGATGCTGGTATGTCGGTTATTTATGCACCCAGTGACGATTTTACTGCTCCGGAAAAAGGTCATTGGGATGCCACCCTCACCGAAGTTGAAGCTTTATTAGCGGAAGGCAAGAATGTGGTGGTGCATTGCCATGCGGGGTTGGGACGTACGGGAATGTTTGTGGCTTGTTTGGCGCAGGATATTTTGGGTTTGAGCGCGGATGAGTCGGTGGACTGGGTGCGGCAGTTTGTGCCTTGGGCGATTGACACCTATTTGCAGAAACAGTTCGTGCGCCAGTATAAAAAGGGGTAAATAGACCACTGGTGCGAGCAAAAAGCACTGGTAAAAACATGTTGTTCTGGATGGCGTCCTTCGCCATCCACCATGCTGTTCTCTAACTAGAAACCAAGAAGAAAAAACAAGTCTGGTAAGAAACTGAAATGTCATAGCGAGGACGCCATGACGAACGGGAAGCATGCGCAGGGCGTGATGCCTGCGCGATCCTTTTTTCATCCCCTCGGCGTCTCGCCAAGGGTGGGTTTGCAAGTTTGAAAAAGGATTTGGTAACAGCGCAGATGTTAACATATTAGGAAAAATAAAAAAAACCTGGTCAAAAGACCAGGTTTATTATCGTAAGAAACAATCTTTCGAATTCAATCAGCTGCAAAAGCAATGACCCTATTTGAGGGTCAAATTAAAATCGACTGGTGAAGCATTGTCACCAAGGTTATGGACCGTGACGATATAGGTTCCGGCTTTGGGCAGCGTGCCTTCATAACTGTTGGTTTTGCCGTCATACACCAGTAAGTCGGTACCATCCGCATTGTAAATAGAAAGCGAGAACTTCTCGGGTTGGCTCAGGCTGATGGTCATCTTTTGACTGACATTTGCCCAGAACGAGAAATCATGCCCACGTTTTGCAGGAACAGTCACCTTGGCGGTCAAGGTGGTGGCACCAGAATCGAACTTCAACGCTTGAGGAATACTCACCAAAAGCTCATAGTTGCTCTTGTAAGCCGCGCCGGAAACCTCGATGACATAGTCGCCATCTTCTTGCGCAAAGTCGCGGTACCACAGCCAGCGATTGGCAAAAGTGACCAAAGATTTGCCGCTGGGTGTTTTGATCGAAAGATAGGCGGCGTTATCGGCGCTGGTGCCGACGCTCATCAGTTGGCCTTTAGCCATCCAGAGCACATAGCGCATGCTCTGATTGGCCTCGGTTGTGCCCTTGAGGGTGGCGTTGGTCGTGCCAGCGGCGAAGCTGATGCGCTCATGCCCGGAGGGAGGTTGGGGCAGGTTGGCGGGTGTGGTTGGTTGGGGAACAACCGTTGGAGGCACAGTTGGTGCGGGTGTGGCAGGGGCTTCGGTTGGAGCCTCGGTTGGGGCTTCAGTTGATGGGTCGCCAGGCGCTTGGGTGGCTTCTTCAGTTGGTTGTTCTGCCGGTGCCTCGGTTGGCGAAGCGACCGGGAAGCCCGAAATGGTTGGCGTGGTTTGAGGTTGTTGCTCGGCAAACTTGGTTAGCGTTGCCTGGGCAAAAATGGCAACCTGGGTTTGCGAAGCAGGATCAGCTTCGGGGGATTTGGTCATGCCTTGGCAAGCTGATAAAGCCATGACGGCAATGATTAAAATGCTGATACTTAAAACAAAGTGTTTTCTCATTTATTCCTCTTCTTTCCATGCGTAAAGAGCCGCACGATTGACATGTCGTAAAACGCCAAACATCAAGTCAATGTTCCCATTAACCAAATGGCGTGTTTAGGTATATGCGGTATTGTTGCAAGAATATTGCCAGAGCCCAGCAAAGGATGCCAACGATCAGCAAACTTGCCCAAAGCCATCCGCGGGGTCGGTCACTGTTGCCGGTCTTTTGGGCAAAGCGCTTAAACCAGGGCATTAAAGTCAAGAGCTTGAAAACCAAATAGCCCAAAAAAGCACCTAAGGTGTTGAGAATAAGGTCATCCACATCAAAACTACGTGTCAATACAAAGAGTTGCACGATTTCGATGCACAGAGAGAGGCTAAAGCCAGCTAAAACACTTTTGTAACCCTTCGGCTCTTTAAAGAGGAAAGCGCTTAAAAACCCCACTGGTGCAAAGATGAGTAAGTTGCCTAAAAGATTGATGTAGATGATGGCAACATGCAAGTGGTCTGTTTCTGGGGTCTTATACGCCATCCCCGCGGTGAACATGGTCTTGATGGTTTTGAAAGGTTCTAAGTTGTAAAGTGGTTGGAAGGCATTGATCCGAATGTAGAAGGGTTCGAGGGTTTGTGTGCTAAGAAAAGCCACAAAGAGCACTAGTGCGATGATGAAAAGCTCACGCCAGACATTAACTTCCTTGTAGCGCAGACCACGGATGATGCGAATGAGCAGCACTAAAGTCAATGCGCCGATCAGGAAATAATTGAAATTGTAAGTAAGATAGTCCATATCGGCATTATAATCGTTTTTTTAAAAGCTCATTTTTTAAGATGTTTGAGGATAAAAAAAGCGTAGCCTCAGCCACGCTTTGTCTTTTGTGAGGGAAGCTAACAGGCTATTCCTGAAGGTTGGTTAGGACATGGCGGATGAACATTTCGGTGTTGTTGATTTTGCCTTGCACCGCCGGAACAGCGATTTTGTTGTGCATCAGGAAGGCACGCAGGGTGACATCACGCACATTTTCACGGAAAGGTTCAAAGCCGATTTGATCCAGGTTCACCCAGTTGATGGCACGGGCACGGTCGCCTTCTTCAAGCTTGGTGGGTGGGAGGTACAGAATGGTGGTTTGGTCGAGGCGAGCAAGCGCGTCAGCATATTGGTTTTGTACCAAGGTGCGGCGCAAATCACTCACGAACGTGTCCGCGTTTTCGTCTAAAACAGCGCCAGACATTTCAAGTTCCTGGGCCACGCGATAGGCATTGATAATCGGCCGGCCAGCAAAACAGCGGTCTTCGATGAAGAATTCACCAATCGAAATGCCACCGCGTAAGGGGAAGCCAGCCAAAAAGGTTTGGTTGAGCAACGTGGCGCAGACTTTTGAAAAAGCAAGATAGAGGTTGGCTTGGCTGAGCGTGTCAAGCCCCGGGCTCATGGGCATGGAGATTAAGATGGAGTCTGAAAAGATAATCCATTGAATCTTATCCAACATGCGTTGCCATTCCGTGGAATCGTAGGGGCGTCCTTCCAACATATCGCTAGTTGAATCGCTGTAAATGTCTCGCAAACGCCCAATGAGGTCTTTGGGGATGTTCATCAGCGTGTCCGAAACAAACTGCGACGTCTTGTGAATATTGTTGTGAAGCATAATTTGGCTATAGCCGAGGATGTCAAAGAATCCGATAAAACCGATTTCGGGTTGAATTTGGCTCATATTGTTTCCTTTCAAAACGCGCTGCGCGGCGCGAAATAGTCTTAGTAGGGTACAGTCTTAGGTTTGAGACGGTCAGCTTGTGGCTTGGCTTGGTTTGTCTTGGTCTAGATGCTGAACCGAAGCCCAGACGCTCAGATGGTCTTGCAAAGTGGTGGGATCGTCCATATAAAAGGACGTTTGCAAACAGCCAAAAGGCGCGGTGGTAAAGGCGTGTAAAGCCAGGCGAACATGACCAGGCTGAGTTTCCTCAGCCTGCAAATAACCAAATCGCACCAGATCACCCTCAACTTCCTCGATGGTTTTCAGTTCTTTGACCTCAGCCCGGGCGCGCAGGTTTGCCAGAAGCGTTTCACGGCCGCGTTCGCCACTGTAAGCGAAAATCGTACAGAGCAAGGTGATGCCGCTGTCCCAAAAGATGACATGCTCACCTTCAACGCGATGCTGATAGCTTTCAGGGACGTCGATATCCCATTCAGGAGAGAGTGTATAACGCATGCTGAAATTATAGCCTATGTCGAACGGCTGTGTTAAAAATTGAAATTTAAGCCTCAACAAGCAAAACCTCGGCAGAATTAAGATCTGATAAGAAATTAGCCGAACTTTTTTGGGCTGCAAGAGATTGGTAGGTTTAGATTTTGAAGACCAAAAAATAGGTTAGCACAACGAAAAGGATGCTGTAAAGGGTGCCGATGAGGTAGTATTCGGCGAATTGTTTGTTCTTTTCGATTTGCTTGAAGCGGGCGATGGACTTGGCGGTGAAAACCACACCAATCGCCGCCCATTGACCCACCGAGAGGAAAATTGCTGAAAGGAGGCGTTCCATGTTGCCAATAATCGCTCCCGCACCGGGTACTGACATCAGCGATTCAAGGTCTGTGGTTTTGCTGTCTTTTTCCTCCGTGGCGTGAATGCTTTCGTCTAATCCGACATGCGCGCGGGTGATGCCTTCTTCATTGGTTTTTTCTTCGTCGTCGGTTTCGGGTTTGTATTGGTATTTTTCAAACAGAACCTTAAAACTCACATTGGCTGGTTTGGTGATAAGCACGATTAGTAGTGCCCAGTTGAGAATCTCGCGGGTCAAAAGGCTGCCCAAGGCAAATTTTTGGCTGATATCGACAAAGAAGACCTGGCTAAGCAGCACAATGGCCAAAAGGTGTAATGCCTGATCGGCAATATAGCTGGCGACGTTGGCATTGTGGCTGGGCTTTGACTTTAGCCGGCGGTAGATAAGGTGTTTTAAGCTATCCAGGATAACATGTACGCCAAACAATATGAGGATGGGCCACAAAAGCGCCACACCTAAGCCTTGAAACAAGCCCCAAACAAAAAGCACGCCAAGCAGGGTGAGGTGGATGGCAAAATGTTTTAAGAGTCCCGAAACTTTGTGGGCTTTTTCTTTGGCGAGCGCGTCCCATTGCAATTGGTAATCGCCAAAAAAGTGTGCCAGAAGCAGCAGGATACTAAAGTTATTCAGTGCGGTCATCGTAATCCTCCAAAAGCTGACCCAAAACTTCTCTGAGTTGAAAGTAAATTTTGATGTTACCTGTTATGAGACGCTTGGAAAGCGCTTGAGGAGTGATTCCCAAATGGTCAGCCGCTTCAGTTTGCACAAAATCCGGTTCATAAATATCAAAACTGACCAGCTTTTCAAAAGTTTCTCTCTGCACTTGAGACCAGCTTGCCTTTATGGTTTCACCAGCCAGGATCAGGCTATTAATGGCTTTGTCATGTTGATTGTTGTATCCTTTAAAAAGAATGTGCGATTTACCACCCCAGTTGTCTTTGTGCACAGTTTGGATTGCATCCCGCGCACGCCAATAGGCTTCACCATCTGCTCCAAGACTGATGTTCGGATCGATTTGAGTTATTATCCCGCCTAACCCCAATCCTAATCTAAAAGGGCTGGGACTAAGGATGCTAAGGTGGTCGATGAGCTTCCATACGCAAGCATGCGGAACGAGAACTGCCTGGAATTCATCGCCCACTGTCAAAGTGAATTTTGATACAATGTGAGCACCATATTTTTGCTGGATTCTATCAAACACATTGATGAGCTCCACTTGTACTTCTTTGCGATTCTTTATTTTCTTGGAATTAATAAGATCACCAATCAGTGCCAAATATCTTTGGGGTGTGTTTTTCATGCGCTGTTCCTGTCTAAAAATGCTCTCTCACGAAGTATTATACCTTAAGAGCTGGTTAATCTCCTGTAAAAAGGAGATTTCTAAATATCTCCGTTTTACAGGAGATT
>CAZUZM010000004.1:0-4266 GCA_964624615.1 uncultured Anaerolineaceae bacterium | reverse complement strand
ACAGGAGATTAAACGCGGTGCTGTGAGGTGCGGAAGCAAAAATGACATCAGGGAAAAGGCACCAAAAAGCTCACCAACTGACCCTCAATTGCCATAAACGGAGTAAAATAAGGGAAAATTATTTCACGTAAAGACCCTCATTCAAGGCCTTTAGGAGTTACTATGGCGCAACGTAAACTCAAGCGCCAGTTAAACCTGGGCCAAGTGATTATGCTTGGCGCGGCGGGTACCATCGCCGCAGAAATTTTTGTGCTCACCGGTCATGCGGCGGGCATTGCCGGTCCTGAAACCGTGCTGGCACTGATTATTGGCGGCTTTCTTACGCTGAGCATCGCGCTCAACTACTGTGAGTTGGCAACTTTCTTCCCCTTTAGCGGGGGTGCCATGACCTATGTCGGCGAGGCGTTTGGCAAAGGCTGGCTGCATTTTGTGGTCGGATCGTTGGACTGCCTTTCAAGCGCTTTTTATGCCGCGCTTTCGTCGGTCGGTTTTGCCTATTCGCTTTCTGTGCTCATCCCTGGGGTTGCCAAAAGTCACCTCACCATCACCTTAGTGGCGCTTACCGTGATCACTGTGATGGGCATTTTGCATATCCGCGGCGTTTCAAAAGCCGGCAACTTGCAGCTCATTTTGGGTATGTTCCTATTGACAGTTTTGATTACTTACATTATCAAAGGCCTCACCAGCGATAACGGCTTTAGTATGGAGGTCTTCAACTCTGGCCGCGCGGTACTTTCAAACCAAACGACCATCGCTCATATTGGCAGGATGCTCACCACGATTGCCTTGATTTACAATGCCTATGTTGGCTTTGAGGTCATCGCCGACGACGCCGAAGAAATCGTCAACCCCAGTAAAAACATCCCCATCGGCATCTTGGCGAGTCTGGCACTCACCGCTGTCATCTATAGCTCGGTGGCCTATGTCACTATCGGTACTGTGCCTTACAATGAGTTGGCTGGTTCCGAAACCGCACTCACCCAAGCAGCCGCCAAATTCTGGCCTACCATCGGTGTTCAGGTGCTCAGCTTTGCGGGTATCATTGCCACGTTAACCTCCATGAACGCCGCCATGCTCTCTGCCACGCGCGAAGCCTTTACGCTCAGCCGTGACCAAGCCTGGCCGCGCATGTTCTCACGCCTTAGTCGCTGGCGCACGCCCTATGTGGCAGTCATTTTCATCATGGTGGTGTGTGGTTTGGTGGCTTCTATTGGCTTGGTGGACTTCCTCAGCTTTATTTCAAGCGCGGGCTATATGTTCGTGCTGTTTTGGGCGACTTTGGCGTTGCCTAAGTTGCGCAAGATGCACCCAGACGCCAAGCGGCCTTTCAAGGTACCACTCTTCCCGCTGACAATTATTTTTGCCCTCCTGGGTGGTGTGATTATTATCGTTTTTGCCGATAAAAAAGCGCTTATGTTCCTGGGTGCGATATTGGGCATCTTGTCCGCGGTCTATTTTATTAACGTGCATATCAAAAAGCGCCGCAAGGTTTTGGCTGCCCTCGAGCAACAAGAAGGCGGCGGCCGCATCCTGATTGGTGCAAAACGTGATGGTGCACCAGAGAGCCTGGTGGGACTTGCCGCACAGATGATTGGCGAGCAACTGGACACCGGCGTCTGTCTATTCAGGGTAGTCAAAACACCGCTTACCCTTTCTGTGGCTGAGATCGAGGATCAAATCGCCAAAGAAAAAGAAGAACAACTCAAAACCATGGCGCAAGTTGGCTCATTGGCACTCGAGAAGAATTTCCCGATTTACACCAAACTCGTGCCCGCCCGACGGGTTGAAGAAGGCTTTATTCAGGAACTGCACACCCACAGCGATGTCAAACTCTTGCTATTGGGCTTCCCTCGTGACCCCGAAAAGGCGAAATTGCCCCACAACGTGCTCAAAGAAATATTGGTCACCGCGCAACGCGATGTCGCTATCGTGCGCGATAAAGGGCTGCCCACGCGGGTCAAACGCGTTTTGGTCGCTTTGGGAACTGGTCCAAACGCCGTTTTGGGCTTGCAGCTGGTGCGTGACATGTTGGACCACCCCGACGAGGAAATCGTGGCCATGCGCGTGGTGCGCGACACCCTGGACGATGAACACCGCGAGGACGAAATTGCCAAAATGCATCTCTTGACCGACGATGTCATGCTTGGCCATCCGGCAAAGCTGGAAATTAAGCTGGTGGAATCGGAGAACGGCATAGACGAATTCCTCAACGAACTGGCACAGGGCGGCTATGACATGCTGGTGCTTGGCGCTGGTGGTGGTTCTTATAAGGCTGATGAGCTCTTTGGTCATTTTACCGACACGCTGATGGAAGAAAGCCCGGTGAGTGTGATGGTCGTCAGGCGCTATCAACGCGAAGGCGCTTACTGGCTGGGCAAGCAACTCAAGAAGATCGAAGAATAAGACTTCTGTTTCTATAACTTTAGACCCCTTGGCAGGCTTTGCTGAGGGGTTTTTTGTTGGCTTTAAGGTCAAATCCAAAGATAGAAACCGCATTTTGACCACCTATTGAAAAACCGTTTTGAACTCTTCCCATTTTTTGCCGCTTATAGGTAAAATGATGGTGACAGGACCACTATGAACATTGCCATTATTGAAGACGACTTGATCCAATCTGAAGCCCTGGCGCAGATGGTGCGGGACTGGTTGGCGGCTGAAGCCCCGACCGGTAGCGTGCGTGTTTTCAAGGATGCCGAAAGTTTTCGTTTCGCCCATGCCGCTGAGGCTTTTGATTTGCTCTTGGTTGACATCCATCTGCCTGGTGCGAGTGGCATGGAAATGGTGGAAGACCTGCGTTCTAAAGGTTACCAAACTGCGGTGGTTTTTATTACCGGTGAAAAGGAGTTTGTTTTCCAAGGGTACAAAGTCAACGCCCTGGATTATTTACTCAAACCTGCCGGACAAAAAGAGCTTAATGCCGTTTTGAGCAAAGCCCAAAAACAATTAGCGAGCCAGGCACCAATGCTGATTCTCGAGCAAGGCGGCGTCTTAAAAGAAATTCCGGTGGATGCCATACGATATCTGGAAGTGCTGGGGCATGTGAGCACCTTGTTCTACAGTCAAGCCGGAAAACCGATTGATGAAATGCCTTTGGAATATTCAAGCCGTGAGTCCTTGCAGGTTTGGCTGGAGCGCTTGGATGCTGCCGCCGGTGAGGGCGTTTTTGTCTCACCACATCGCAGTTTCCTGGTGCACTTGGGTTGGGTATCGCGTATCGGCAGAGATGACCTCAAGCTGGCAGACGGCTTCTTGATCCCCATCGCGCGTGGTCGCTGGGAGGCGGTCTCCAAAGCCTGGCTGGCTTACCGTCGGGAGCAAACCCAATGAGTCTCTTGAATCTATTGCTCTTTTTGCTGCCCCTTTATATGGTTATCCGCCTGGGACGTATCAAAGCCAGGTGGTTTGAATGGTTTATTTTTGCGCTGATAGAAGGCGGTTTTTTAGCTGGTGCTATCCTTTTGCAACGTCCATGGATTTTTTACGTGGGTGCAAGCGTCACGCTTTTGCTCTTTGACCTTTTCTATGACGACGAGCCTTTTTCGCATCAGGTGCGTTGGTTTTTGCCAACTTTGATTCTGGTCAGTGTGTTCGCGCTTGTCTTGCCATTGCGGATCGGTTTGGCTTTGACTTTCGGCTTGGGATTGCTGGGCATTTGGGCGTGGACCAAAGCGCTCAACTGGCAACGCCTGCTACTGGTAAGTGCGCTTTTTGTGACACTGACTTTCGTGCCACTATTGCCGCTTGAAATCGCCTTGGTTTTGCTGTCGTTCTTAACGCTTGATCAGGTCTTGCTCACGGTGCAAAAACGCTTTGATTTGAGCTCAGAAGCTTTTCAACGAAGCCTGATGGCAAGCCACTATCAGGAAGTGAAGGACATATACCTGCAAATGCGCGGCTGGCGGCACGACTACCACAACCATTTGCAAAGCTTCAAGTCTTACCTGGCACAAGGGCAAGTTGAAGAACTTGGCGACTACCTTAATGAGCTAGAGGCCGAACTGGATAGCATTGACACGCTGGTGAAGTCGGGTAACACGATGGTGGACGCCATTCTCAACAGCAAGCTAAGCCTGGCGCGCAAACATGAGATAGACTTGAATGTCAAAGTGGCGGTTTTGGCTGCTCTGCCCATTTCGGACGTGGACCTTTGTGTCATTTTGGGCAATTTGATGGATAATGCGATAGAAGCCTGCCGGCAAATACCGTTGGGTGAGCGTTGGTTGCGCCTTTATCTGGACACCCAGGGCGAGCAGCTTTACTTGTCGA
>CAZUZM010000003.1:3240-45419 GCA_964624615.1 uncultured Anaerolineaceae bacterium | reverse complement strand
AGCAATCCTTCTATGAACAAAAAACTTTTGCGGTTGTTCTTTTTTATTATTGTCATCATCCTCTTTTCAACATGTCCCATATCAGAAGCACCTGTAACAGCAAAGACGGCTACCATTCCAGGGTTTAATTGCTATCGTAACCTTGAATCAATCTACCAAGCTGCATTACATCTCGAAAACCAGCACCCGCAATGGGTAACTGTCGAAGATATCGGTGATTCATGGGAAAAGGCTCAATTCGGTTCGGGCCATGACCTTATCGCCATGACAATAGAAGATAAAAACCAACCTGAGTCTAAACCCAGCCTTTTTTTGGTGAGTGGACTCAAAGCTAAGTCCTTTGCGGCAACAGAAATCAATCTGCGTTTTGCAGAATTTATTTTGACTCAGGCGTCGCTTCAAGATGAAATAGCTTTTTTGCGTGATTTCTTCGCAATTCATTTCATTTTTCTCGCAAATCCCGATGGACGCGAAAGAGCAGAATCTCAGGCGTTAGGTGATGGCGTTGCCGACTCAATTACCTGGACCAAGAACACCAATCCTGGCACCTGTACTGGTGAAAATGGTGGTGTTTCGCTTGAACACAACTTCTCGTTTCAATGGCAAGAGTATCCCACAGACGCTTGTCATACCAAACATCCAGGACTTGCACCAGCTTCAGAACCGGAAACGCAAGCGATCGCAGCTTATTTACAAGCTAAGACCCAAACCAATCCCCACGCCGCTTTGCTTATTAACCTGGAAGGCTGGCAAGATGCCTTGATCTCGCCTTACCTGTATTCCAAAACGCATCTGCCTGAAGGTTTTGAAGCCTATCAAATCCTGGCTAACAAAATACTATATGGCGCAAGCGCAGTGCCAATGCCCGGAAACGCCGAACTGGTTGAGTTACAATCAGGCTCCCTGGTCGATTACGCGCATGACACATTGGGCATCACCGCTTTGCTTTACCGCATTAGCAGTGAGATGGGTGGTGGAGACATTCCAACCTGTAATGTTTTTGAAAGTAGACTGGTAAATCCTGCAATGCAAAGCTTACTAAATGCCTTGAAATCATTGCCAATACCGTTGGAATACTCAGCTGGTCCAGAAGTGCGTGATGTAGAACTACAAAAGGATAGTGAAAGGCAGTCTTTTGAGATTTCGGGAATCCTCGATACAAACACCCTGTATCGCAATTTTCGACCGGAACCTTATGTGAGTGCAGCCCACTTCTCGATTAACCTTCCGCCTTGGCACAGGGATGCAACGAAAATCCCAATTGTCAACCTAAATCCAAACGAACAAAACCCACGACTGATGGATTTTTCATTTAGCATACCCATTTCGGAAGTGCCACCGGAGGGGTTGCAGGTTTACATCCAGGGTCTATCCATTGACCCTCAGCTAAACAATAGAGAAGACCTTGGATTTGTTTACAGATTAAGGCTGAATTCAACAGATCAAAAAGTGAAGATATATTTCCCTTTGGTGTATTGGGCAAAACCTTAACTTAATGTCATTATCTTATTAAATGAGTTAAAGTCGTATTATTAGTAGGGGCTGTGGATGGTGTGGATAACACTTGCATTTTTATGCCCTGACTTTGTTTTCTCTCGTTGAAGAGTTAAGATTTGGATAGATAATTGTTCCACATTCAAGAATGGACAAAACGAGGGGTTTTCCACATATCCCCAGCAGGAAAAGCATTGTAAAAATCAAGGCAAAGTTACCCACAAAGTTTGCACGACTTATCCACAGTCTTTTGGGGGTTCTAATCGGCAAAATAAACAAAAACTGTGGGGTTATCCACAGTTTTTAGCGTATTATCCACATTTTTCATGGTTTAGAGTCCGTACTCGCGCTTCCAGTCTTCCAAAACATCATTAACTTTCTCGATGTAGCTACCAAGTTGATGTGCCTTATCTTCTTTATTCTCAGAACTAAAGCCCATTTCGCCAGCAAACTGATGCCACCGCTGGGTAGCTGTGGTGGGCGTATCTTCACAGTCTTCCTCAAAAAGGTTGTCCCCGAGGCAAAGGTCAATCTGTCGCCAGGTTTCAAGCATGGGCCAAAGAACACCATGAATCCTGTCGGAATCGACCAGAGCGTCACAGCTTTCCAGAAAGTAAGCTTTGCGCGCTTTATGTAAATTGGGCGGGCAGTCAGGGCTTTCGCCACAGCGATCCATATAAAACGCCCATACAGGGCGCCATTTTTGATAGTTTTCTGGTGACATTTGCTCATTGCCAATCAAGCGTGCCAAATCACCCACTAGGGGAAGCTGATTCACGGCTTCAGCACGAGCAGGAAACTCGAGCATAAAGCGACGTTGGGTGAGCCCAGGACCGCTCAGTGCGGCAATGGCATTGCTGGCACTGCCAACAGCTTTAAAGAAAACGTTGAGCCATTCACTAAAAGGTGCTTCGTCATCATCGTCCAACTCAAACCAATAGGCGCGTGCGTCATCCGAAAACTTGAGAGCACGAGCGAGGGTGTTTTCTGGACTGTCGTACTGTGAGTCAACACCGGCTTGAATGTATTCCAACCAATGGTCGGTGTCATACATGATGGCGTCATGGTTGCGTAAGGCGGAGCCTAGCCAGGCGTCCTGGCGCATACGGCGATGAAAGGTGTAGCGCGACTGATGATGGTGTACGATATCGAATGAAATATTGCTCTTGACGCGCCGAATCTCCCGTCCCACCGCAGGTTCTTCTTTATGCACGATAACCAGGTCGATATCCGTGCTGCCACCCAATAGCGGTTCATCCTGGAGCATTGAGCCGGTGAGATAAGCGGCAACAATCTCTTTGTTTTGGCGCAAAAGGCGGTTGAGGTAGTCTTTGGTGAGTTGAATGAGCAGATCTTTTGTGATGAGCATGTTTTCTCCGACGCATACAGCCGTTTTGGAACTTAAACTATACCACAAAGCGCTCTGTTACATGCCTTTTTAGCGCTCGAAAATCAGACGATATGATTATTTTTGTTTAACTTAATGCAGCATGGAGCGTTTCGGAAAGCTTTACGAAGTCTGGGCTATAACGCAGGGTGTTTTGTCGCGGCCGGGGAAGTGGGATGGCTAAATCCAAAGATACCCGTGCGGGTCGCTTGCTGAACACCAAAACACGGTCTGCCAAAAAGACAGCTTCATCCACTGCATGAGTAACCATCAGAACCGTTTTTTGTTTTTCAACCCAAACACGCAACAACTCTTCGCCCATGCGTTCGCGGTTCAGCGCGTCAAGTTGGGCGAAGGGTTCATCCAAAAGCAGAAGGTCTGGATCCTGGGCTAGAGCGCGCGCGATGGCAACGCGTTGCGCCATGCCCCCGGAAAGTTCGTGGGGCCAGGCTTGCTCAAAACCATCCAGTCCCATCAGTGAAATGAGCTCTTGGACTTGGCTATGGATACGCTCTTTGGGGACTTTTTCAATTTCCAGAGGCAGGGCTATGTTTTGCCATAGTGTGCGCCAGGGCATCAAGTTTGGCTTTTGGAAAACCATGCCGACCCGTTTTCCAAGACCCGCTTTGTTTGCCTGGGCAGTCAAGACCTCTCCCGAAAGGAGAATTTCACCCTGGCTTGGCGTAATTAAGCTACTAATAGTACGTAGCAGCGTGCTTTTACCACCGCCACTGGGTCCGATCAGACAAACAAAACTGTTCTTGGCAATCTCAAGGTTTAGATTATCCAAAACGTCGAGCGCACCTTCGTTATCCGTGAAGGTGACACTAAGCTTGCGTAGTTCGAGCGCAGGTTTAGCGGTCGAAAGCGTCACTAAAAGCTCCTTCAATTTCTGTTTTCTCGTTCATAAGCTTTAAATCAATCAGGAGGGACATCATATTTTGCCATTTTTTGGCTTGAGCTTCGTGGCTCAGCGCTTCGGTTTGCCAAATGGCGATAGACGCCAAAAGCACCTGGCGCTGGATAGCTTGTTCATCTGTGCTGAGTTGCGATAGGTTTTCGACATGTTTTTTGCAAATTTCAAACGCCTCGTCTGGGTTTTCTGCGGCATAGCGAATGCTTTTAATGACTGCCTGGGTCATCGCCTTGACCAGTTCTTTGTTTTCTTTCACGGCATTTTCGTTGGTCACCAGGCAGTTTCCAACTAAGTTGGCACTGTCCGCCACTTTGATGAGGTTGATATCGTAGCCACGCGCTTTGAGTTGCACCGGCTCGTTGGCGATATAGACGACCACCGCATCCACCTGCTCGGTTACCAGGCTTTCAACCTGGGTGAAGCCGATGGCGTTGAGGGTGGTATCGCTATCTTTGAGCTCTGCCGCCCGTGCCAGGGCTTCGAAGCCAATGTAGCTTGCGCCAAAAAGACCCGGCAAGCCAATCGTTTTGCCTTTTAGGTCACCGGGGCTTTGGATGCCGGCATCTTTCAGGCTGGCAACACCGACCGGATAGTCTTTGTACCAATTAGCAACAGAAAGAACTGGTAACCCCTGCCCACGCGCCATTAAGACTTGTTCGCCGGAGGCAATCATAAAAGTTTCTTTTCCAGCACCGACTAAGGCAATCATATCGGCTTCATTGCCGTAGCTAATCGTGACATCCAACCCTGCTTCAGCAAAAAAGCCCTTTTCAATCCCAACATAATAAGGTGCAAATTGCACATTAGGGATGTAGGTCAGATTTAAGGTGATGGGCGTGACTTTATCAGTCTGGCTAACTGGTTTGCAGGCAGCGAGTAGCAAGACAGAGATGAGGAGTAGCGTGGAAAAAAGTTTTTTGTTCATAACGGATCCTTTCGCCAGGTTTGCCATGCCAGAACTTTGCGTTCCAAGAGCAAAACTGCGTAATAGAGCAATGACGCCATAAAAATAAGGCTAATCACAGCCACAAAAACCAGCGCGGTGTCATATTGACCGCGTCCTACATTAATCAAAAAGCCCAGTCCGCGGTCTGAACTAACCAACTCGCCAACAATCGCACCGATAACCGAAAGCGTCGTGCCCACGCGTAAACCGCCGAGCAAAACCGGCATCGCGCCAGGGATTTCAAGATGCCAAAGCTTTTGCCAGGGACTGGCGTTGAGCGATTGCATTAACTGGTGAAGCTCTTGTGGGGTCTCGCGCAAACCTATTAAGACGTTAACCAAAACAGGGAAGAAGACAGTCAAGGCGCAAATGAGGACTTTTGAACCAAGACCTATGCCAAACCAGATAATCAGCAAGGGAGCTACCGCCACCATGGGCAGAGAACTGCTACCCACCAGGAATGGTGAAAGAAAACGCTCCATTTTGGGTAGTTTTGAAAGTGCGTAGCCAATCAGCATGGCAGCAATCAAGCCAATGAGTAAGCCCAATACAATTTCAAGTAAAGTCCAGGAAAGGTGGTGCCACCATGTGCCATCAAGCAAAATGCCGATAAACTTCTGCCAAACCATTTTTGGACTGGGCAGAATGAAGGTGGGCAATTTGAGCAGGGCAAACAGTATTTGCCAAAGCAACACAAAGACCACGAACGCTCCAACGCTATAAAACAGACCCATCAGAGGCTTGAGTCGCTGAAGGAAAGGCGTGCTGTTGATTGGCTTATTTTGATGGCTCATAGCGTGTCACCCTGTTACACTTCAAATGATACCGCTTTTTTTTGGTCATGGCGAATGTTTAGGGCTATAATATCACCATGTCAGAGCAAAACTTTATTCCCAAGAACATTTTACTCATGCCAAATGCTGGTGTGCCCAAAGCCATGGCGATTGCCAAGGACGTTCATGAGTATTTTCACGGCCGCAATGTGCATACTGACATTTTTGCCTATGACTTTGATAGCAAAAGTGATAAACCAGTTCTTGTAGGCAGCGATTTGGTGATTGTTATCGGTGGCGACGGTACGCTTTTGCGCGCTGGTCACCTCTGTGCGGTGAATGAAGTGCCGCTTTTAGGCATCCAGGCCGGCACACTTGGCTTTTTGGTGGAAGTTAAGGATGAAGATCTGACCACCAAACTCGATCGTTTAATGAAGGGCGACTTCCGCATCGAAAGTCGCATGATGCTCAACGCGGAGTTGGTTCGCAACGACATCGTTAATGGACGGTGGGATGTTATCAACGAAATCGTCATCAGTCGGGGCAGCGACGTACGCCCGATTGAGGTACGTGTCGACCTTAGCGAAGGCTTTTTGGCTTCCTATAAGGCGGATGGTTTGATTGTCAGCACTGCCACGGGTTCTACGGCCTATGCTTTTTCCGCTGGTGGTCCCATTTTGCCGCCCGAGTTGCGC
Source organism: uncultured Anaerolineaceae bacterium (assembly GCA_964624615.1). GTDB lineage: Bacteria > Chloroflexota > Anaerolineae > Anaerolineales > Anaerolineaceae > Mesolinea. Next base: position 39,208 of record CAZUZM010000003.1, on the reverse strand, counting down.
AATATGCTCATCTTACCGGTGTCACCGCACCTTTCTTTGGATCGTGGTGTGGTTTTAGCTGAAGGCGCTAAGGTGACCCTGCGCAAGAAGAGTGACAATGATGCCATTTTAAGCGTGGACGGTATGCGCCCGATTTACCTCAACAACAGTGACCGGGTGGTGGTGAGTTGCAACAAAAACTCCCTAAAAATGGTGCGCTTCGGCGAACCGAACTACTTCTACCGTGATTTGGCGACCGTGATGCGCCTGAACCCCATATTAAAGATAAACAAAGATGACTAATTCAGAAAATACCCCAAACATTCCCAGCGATTTCAATGAACTGATGCAAGATGATGCGCCAGTTTTGCGCTGTAATCGCTGTAATATCCCAATTACACCCCAGACGGCAGTGCTTACCCCAACCGGCTATCGCTGCAAGAATTGCGTGAAGAGCCAGCAAAGGGTTTTTGATAGCTCCCATGCCACAGACCCTATCATTGCTTTTTTTGTTGCCGCAGTGATTGCTTTTGCCGGAAGTTGGTTGGTGGCGCCCTTGGGTTTCATTATCATTTTGGTGGCAACCGGGCTTGGTTTGCTCATTTATCGGGTCAACCGGCTGGTGCTCAAACGACGGCGTGGCAAACGGATTGATCTTGGCGTTTTGTTTGGCGCCCTTGTTGGCGCCAGCCCCTTGTTGATCCGCCAACTCCTGCTGATGATTAAATCGGGAAATATTCTGGCTGGTGCTGGAAGCATCATCTGGTATATTGTTTATGCTGGACTGCTTGCTGCCAGCGCATATGCGCAATCTAAAGGAGCCCGCAATTAAGCCATGCTCAAAGAGCTGCACATCCAAAACTTTGCCATCATCGAGCAGTTGAGCCTGGATTTTAAGCCAGGCTTGATTATCTTTACCGGTGAAACCGGCGCTGGTAAGTCTATTGTTTTGGATTCGCTCAGTGCCATCCTTGGCGAGCGCATGGATACCACCATCATTCGTCAAGGCGAGAGCAAAGCCATCGTGGAGGGCGTGTATGAGCTTGACGACGCCACAAAACCGCTGGTCAAAGCCTTGTTGGAAGAAGAAGGTCTTTGGGATGATGAAGACTTTTTGACTTTAGGGCGGGAAATTCGTGCCGAAGGCCGCACCATTGCCCGGGTCAATGGGCGTGCGGTGAGCGTGAGTCTTCAAGCTGAACTTGGCGCACTCCTTGCGGATATCCACGGGCAGTCCGAGCATTTCAGTTTGCTTAATGTGCGCAGCCACCGCGAGCTTTTGGATCGGTATGCACACCTCAGTGAAGATTTAGATACCTTTAAGGCGGACTACAAAACCTGGTTGAGCTTAAAAGAGGAGCTTAACAAGCTGACAGACATCGAAAAACAGGCCGCTCAGCGGGTGGATATGTTGCGCTTCCAAATTCAGGAAATAGAAAGCGCTAAACCTCAAACCGACGAGGACGAAAGTCTGCGTTCAGAGCGCACGCGTCTGGTGAATGCCGAAGCCCTCAGTTCTCTCAGCCAACAAGCCTTAATGGCGATTGATGAAGGCTCTGCCGAAGGAATGGCAGCGACAGACTTGGTAGGGCAGGCAGCACATTTTTTGCATGATCTGGCGCGCATCGACGCCGAAGCGCAAGACCTCGCTACGCGGGCTGAAGAAGCGCTGAGCACCCTGGCGGACATCGCTTATGACTTGCGAGCTTATCTGGAAGGCATGGAGTTTCAGCCGGGACGTTTGGATCAAGTCGAAGAACGCTTGAACACCTTGCAGCTGCTCAAGAAGAAATACGGCGGGTCGATTGAAAGCGCCTTAGTCCATTTGGAAAAGAGCCGCGTGGAGTTGGAGAATATCGACTCTATAGACGAACAGATAAAAGAAGTAAGCCAAAAATTAGAGCGAGTTAAGGAAAGTCTTTCTAAAAAAGCTTTGAGAATAAGTAAAGCGAGGCTTGCTGCCGCCAAAACGATGCAAAGCGCCATTAGCCAGGAACTAGCTGCCTTGCAGATGCAAAAAGCAACGTTTCAGGTTCAGATTCACCACAAGGCAGACGCAAATGGCTTGACTATTGAGGGCGCGAACCTCGCTTTTGACCAACACGGCATTGATCAGGTGGAATTTCTCATCGAAACAAATCTTGGCGAAGGCTTCAAACCGTTGGCAAAAATTGCCTCCGGTGGTGAAACATCACGTCTAATGCTTGCGCTTAAGCATGTCTTGGCAGAAGCGGATCAAATTCCAACCCTTGTTTTTGATGAAATCGACAGTGGTATTGGTGGGCGCATCGGCATGACGGTTGGCAAAATGCTTTGGCAGTTGGCGCGTGAGCATCAAGTGCTTTGCGTGACCCACTTGCCTCAGCTGGCGGCGTTTGCTGACCAGCACTTCCAAGCCAGCAAGGCGGAAAGTGACTCGCGCACCGTTACCCAAGTGAAGCAACTGTCCCGTGAGGAGCGCGAGCGAGAGCTCGCCAGCATGTTGGGCGGTGACTCTGAAAGCATTTTACAATCTGCTAAAGACATTCTTACCTCAGTTTCTGAATTAACAGGTACAATTCAGATATAAGTCTCAAGGTTAGGTTTTTCCCATTGTCAAGATTGAAAGTCTGCTTGTTTGAAAATTGATAGTGCAACAGGTGCCGAGCTACCATGCGGCTGGCTTGGCACACCAGAAGTGTTGAAAGGAAGCCATTATGCCAAAACGTGACGAAATTTTAGCGGTCATCTTAGGTGGAGGGCGAGGGACACGCTTATATCCCCTCACCGCCGAGCGCGCCAAACCCGCTGTGCCCATCGCCGGAAAGTACCGCCTCATTGATATTCCCATCAGCAACTGCATCAACTCAGATATCTATCGCATTTCGGTCTTGACCCAGTTTCTATCGGTTTCATTGCATCGTCATATTACCCGAACCTATGTGTTTGACTCTTTCCATCATGGCTGGGTTCAGATTTGGGCGGCTGAGCAGTCTTTGGATACCACCGATTGGTATCAAGGCACAGCCGACGCGGTGCGCAAGCAAATCCAGGAAATCCAAAGTTCGCGTGCCAAATATGTGCTCATTCTAGCGGGTGACCATCTTTATCGCATGGATTACGGCAAAATGGCAGAGTTCCACTGGGAGAATGACGCCGATGTGACCGTTGCTGTGCAACCTGTACTCAAGGAAGATGCCTCACGATTCGGTATTTTGAAGAAGGATGCCCAGGGTGAGATTAGGCGGTTCGCTGAAAAGCCTACCGACCCTGCGCTTTTGGCAGATTTGGTCAGTTTGGACAACCCTGAAATGCCTTATCTGGGTTCAATGGGTATTTATTTGTTCAATACTGACGTGTTGGTTGATGTGCTGCGTAAGGAAATTGACGGGAAACAGTTTGACGACTTTGGTAAAGACATCATTCCTTACCTTATCGCAGCCGACTCACGCGTATTTGGCTATCAATATGAAGGTTATTGGCGTGATATTGGTACTATTCGTACCTTCTATGAAACCAACCTGGAACTGGCGGAAGATGAGCCTCAAATTAACTTCTACGATCCTGACAAACCGATTTATACGCACCCGCGCTACCTGCCTGGAACCCGCGCGATTGGGTGCAAGCTTTCACGCGTGCTTTTGGCGGAAGGCAGTACGATCCGGGATGCCGAAATTGACCATTGCGTCATTGGTTTGCGTGCGCAGATTGGCGCAGGCACGGTCATCAAGGACACCATTATGATGGGTGCCGACTGGTATGGCGTTCAACGTAATGGCGCGCCTTTAGGTATCGGCAAGAATTGTCACATTCAGGGTGCGATTATTGATAAAAATGCTGCGATTGGGGATAATGTGGTCATCAAACCTTTCCCTGAAGATATCAATGTGGACCATCCCATGTATATTGTGCGTGAAGGTATTGTTGTCATCCCCAAAAACACCACCATTCCAGCCGGGACGACCATTCAACCCTGATGTTCTTTGTGGTTAGAAAACAAAAATGCCTTGCGACGCAGGGCATTTTTTAATTGACTTGATTAGAACTACATACCAAAAGCCAAGTGGTAAGCAGCAATGCTAAAGGCGATGGCAACGTTTAGGGATTTTTTTTCACCTAACATGGGGATGAACACACAAGTGTCGGCAAGGGCTATGACTTCAGGATCCACGCCGGCGGGTTCGTTGCCAACTACGAGTACAATCTCTTGTTTCTCAAACAATGATTCCGTTTTTAAATCATAAAGCGAGATGGATTGAGGCACGGCTTCCAATACAATAATCATCGCGCCGGATCTTTTCAGTGCCTCGACTTGTGCAACGGCGTTAGGGCTATAGGTCCATGGTATGTTTTTTTCAGCACCCAGAGCGGTTTTAGCGACAGCCGGGTGGATGTCCGGCGTAGGTGTGATGCCTCCCAGATGTAAATGGTTCAACCCAAGTCCATCTGCGCTTCGAAATATAGAACCAACGTTATGAGCTGAGCGCAAGTTATCCAGCACCCCGACCCATCTTTTTGCCTTGCCAGTTGCAGTGGCAAAACTCTGGCTCGCGACACGTGGAGAATCTTGTTTAAGGTCAGCGCCACAACGTGGGCAAAATTTGCCACCGAATTGAGTCAGGTCCAAAGGGAAGCGTAAGCCACAGCTTGCGTTTTGACATTGCATGAAGAAGATGGACTCATCAGACATAACTTGATTATATCGAAAAGGGAGAAGATTTAAAAGAAAAATGGCGCATTAAACAAGTTAGACGCCGGGTGAGGGGGGCACCCAAGCGTCTAATGCTCTATATTACAAGAAACATATGCAAAATGCAAGACCCAATTGTAAAATTTTTATTAATTCCTTCGATTGCTAAGGGGTGAAATTGGCTTGACCGTTTTGGGTGCAGTAGGGTTCAAAACGGTAGCCTTGTATGGTCAGTTCGTGCAGAATAAGCGCCAGGGATTCGATGGTTGATTGGCGATTTTGCCCGCCATCATGCATCAGAATGACACGATGGGTTTCGATTTGTGAAAGGACTTGCTGCAGAATAGTGGCTGGGGCAGGTTGTTGCCAATCCATGGTGTCCAAATCCCACATCGAAACGTTATAACCCAGTCCCCAAAGCGCATTATAAACGCCGCCATTAGCCTCGCCGTAAGGCGGTCTAACGCAGGTAACAACTTGGTTGGATAGTTCGGGGTGATTTGACAAGGCGTTTCTGGTGACCCAGGTCGTATCCCCCACCTCACGGCCAATGGCTTCATAGCTCAAACTATTGAAACTGGGGTGATTGTAACTGTGGTTCGCCAGACTTTGACCAGCTTGAGCCAGTTCGACAACCAGTTCAGGGTAGCTTGATACGTTTCGTCCTAACATATAAAAAGTGGCTTTGGCGTTATAGCGCTTGAGCAAGCTCAGCACTTTTGGCGTCCAATTGGGGTCAGGGCCATCATCAAAGGTCAAATAGACCGGTTTGTGCGTTTCATTGACTTCAGGTGATTGGGTTTCTACAGGATAGGTGCTTTCAGGGAGTGTTTCGGGATTGCTGGTATTAGCTTCTGATGGTTTTTCAAAATGGGTCCAGCGCTGGCTGAGTTCCAGGAGCGAATCTGTATTGGCTTCTGCATGAGCATGTTGCGATAGTCCCACCAAAAGGAGAGATAAACTAAGCAAAATTGCTAAAAATCTTTGTGACCGCTGTTTTCTCATAAAATTAGCCCTAAACCACATGTTTAATATCCCTAAGTATAACAAAAAACGCCCTGGTCAAAAAGTACCAGGGCGTAATGCATTTATACAAAGGGTTTAGCGGATGATTGACGCTTCAACGGTTTGCCATCGGCGACCCTTGGTCATGCTGACGAACAGGCGGTTTTGGTTGAGGTTAATTAAATCCTCGGGCGCAGATGAAGAACAAACCATATAGGCTAAGCCATCAGAAACGACCTGGAAAGTGACCGGTTTCATGCTGGGGCAGGCGTTTTCGGTATAGTCTTCCCAAGTGACGCCACCATCAGAGGTGCGCAGCAGTTTGTCTTTGCTATAAGCGAGCCCATAATTAGCAGAACCGAAATCGCTGAATTCAACTTGGTCACGACTGGAAATAAATTGCCATGTTTCGCCGGCGTCGGTGGTTTTACACCAGTGGGTCACAGTGGTTTCGCGTTCGGCGATATGGGCTTTAATGGCAACAAAAGCCGTTGTGGGGCTAACCCGACGCACTGGGGAAGGTTCCCAAATATCACCCTCGCCAAAAACGGGGATAGCCTCACAAGATTTTTGCTCCCAGGTGACACCACCATCGCTTGTGCGATAGAGGTAAAGTGATTCCGAGATCGGCGCGCTGCCGGTTACAAAGCCAACTTTATCGTCCATGAAAGTGATGCCATTTTTGATCCCAGAGCTAGGCAGTGTGCCTGCATCTTGTCCGGGTTCGTGGCTAAAAACAGTCTGCCAGGTCTTACCGCTATCGGTCGTGTGTTGCACTGCCACATACTCAGAGCCCGCACCAACACCCAGGCTGGAAAGGATAAAGCCCTCTGTGTGGCTAATAAAATGCAAGTGCCCACCGGGGAAGTCTAGCTTAGTAGTTTCCCAATTTTCACCGCCATCGGTGGTGTGGAAGAGGATGCTCTTTTCCTCGGGACGACTGAGCAAAACATATGCGGTTCTGCCCGAAGTAAAATAGTTTGAAATTTGTGGGTAATCCTTGGCGTTTTTGCTCAGTTCAGGTGGGGTTGCCGTTACCCAGTGCTCGCCGAAGTTGACGGTGCGATAATATTGGGTTTTATCAACGTTAATTGCCCAGCCTTCACCACCTAAAAAGATTTTGATTTTGTAAAGCGGACCCAAATAGCGTGGTGTGTGGGTGGGTGCTTTTGTTGCGCCCTGGGGTGCTTTGGTCGCTACGGCAGTGTTTGCGGGTTCTGTTGGGGACTTGAGTTTATCGCAAGCGCCAAGCAATAAGGTAAACAGTAAAACGATGATGAGCAGTGTTCTTTTTTTCATAACGTGTCCTTAAGTTCAGGATTTCTTTCGGTATTATAGTCGAGTGCATCGAAATCTGCTCAAAAAAAGGTGGTTGAGGCTTTTGCGGGCGATTTATCATTATCTGAACTCGTGATATCATCATTAAGATGAGCGTAGATTTGCCTTCTACCAAAGATATAGACCTGAAAGATGCCAGGTTAGCTGAGCCCACAACTGAAAAGCCAGTCCATGAAAACTGGTTTCAACAAACTTGGGAACGTTTGGTGCATTTGGGTTTGCACGATAGCGCGCGGCGGGTCGTAGCCATCATCAGTACAATGATGGTGATGGTTTTGGTCGTGCTTTTTATGGATCGCTTTTTTATAAGTCAGAGCGGACAAAAACCTTCAGAACTTAGCCTAAGTCAGGCTGGGGCTGTTGAGCGAGAGGGGATGGCGGTTTTACCCGTTTTTCAGGCTGACCTAAATAAGCCACAAGGTGAAGGCATTCCGCGTGATACCCATATGACGACTATTTTGCCCGAAAGAGAGCGCACTGGCATTGTTGAGCATATTATTCAACCCGGTGAAAGCCTGTTTTCAGTTGCAGCAAAATACAATTTACGTCCCGAGACCTTGCTTTGGAGCAATCGATATACTTTGGGGGATGATCCCCACTTTATGACTCCGGGTCAAAAACTGCTTGTTTTACCGGTGGATGGCATTTTACATCGCTGGAGCGCTGGCGAAGGACTTAATGGCGTTGCTGATTTTTATCATGTGACCCCTGAAGCCATCGTCAATTATCCACCGAATGGGTTGAGCATGGAGACCATTGGGACCTTTAGCGAGCCAAACATTGCACCCGGAAAAATGATTGTCATTCCTGGTGGCTATGCTCAGTTTAGCGATTGGCGTACGCCACGCATCACCCGCAATGAGCCGGCGACTGCGAAAAATGTAGGTCCCGGGGCTTGTGAAGGAAAATATGATGGTGTGGTTGGCGCGGAAAAGTTTGTTTTCCCAGTCAAGAACACGCCTAAGTTGACCGGTTTTGATTATCAACCCGCTGCGAACCACTTTGGCATTGACCTGGGCGGAGAAATCGGTGACCCGGTTGTTGCAGCCGACAATGGCGTTGTGGTTTATGCCGGCTGGAACGATTGGGGCTACGGCGAAATGGTTGTGATTGACCATGGTAACGGATGGCAGAGCCTCTATTCTCACCTCGCAACGGTAGATGTGACCTGTGGTCAAGAAATGTATCGCGGCAATGTCATTGGCACCGTCGGGCAAACAGGTAATGCATTTGGTCCGCACTTACACTTTGAATTGCGCCACGACGAATATGGCAGAGTTAATCCATGGGACTTTTTGCAGGATATCGAATGATGAAAAAAGGTTTGTCATTAGCGTTGTTTATTCTTATGCTTTTGGTGAGTGCTTGTGGATCGCTGGTACAACCCGAACCCACTGAGACGTTAACACCACAACCAAGTAAAACAAGCACTTCTACTGCGACACCCACGGCAACGCCTACCAAGACTCCCAGCCCGACGCCGCTTCCGCCAACGGCTACCCCGACCCTGAGTCCAAAAGAAAAGGCTGCCCTACGCCTTTATGAAGCCAGTTTACATTACATCGCCGAAACGGCGGATGAGGCCAACGAAAGAGTCAAAGAAATCAGCTTTTTAGGTGGCAAGAATGAATCGCCAGACAATGCTTGTGGGCCCTTGACCGTTGCCATTATGCGCGATGGTGGCTTTTTGCCCGCGGATAGCCCCCTGAAAAATATGTGGCTTTTGTGTTTGCGCGAAGATGAAGAAGACCCCGATCTGCCATATTGTTTTGGCACAGACACACTTAACGGCATCTATTTTCCCCCGGATCAATACACTTACACCAAAATTGAAGAGAGTATCGGCAAGTATGACTTTGTGAAAAACCCTTTGCAAGTTGGTGACTGGCTCTATCTTTATGTTTTGAAAGGCGTCTCAAATTACCGGGGTTTTGACCACATGCTGGTTGTTACCCGTGTGGATGAAAATGGTGCTGCGTATTCTGTGACCAACATCAATCATGGTGAGGGCTTTGTTATTCAAGAAGAAATGCTCTACGATCCAACCCAACCCGGTGTTGGCTTGTTTTATGACCTTACCAATGACACCTTACGGAAAGAATTGGGCATGACTGGTAACGGAGGGTTTATGTTGGTCAGGCTCAAAGAAAGTCCTAAACCTTAATGACAGCTTAGCCCAAAGCGGATAATTGGGTTAAGCCCCTCTCTCGTGTTAAAATAAGACCATGAACAAGCAAGAAGCGCTTGATATTCGACCATCCCCGATTGCCGGTGCGTGGTATCCCGGCACAGAAATGGCTTTGCGACGAGCGTTGGAAAGCTATATGACAGCATTCAACCAAGCCGACGCATCCCAAGGCTCTGAAAGAGTCGTGGGTCTTTTGGTGCCACATGCCGGTTATGTCTATTCAGGTGCGACGGCTGCGGCGGCTTTCCAGGCTATACGCCGGAAGTCTTATCAAAAAGTGGTCGTCATCTCGCCTTCTCACCGTGCTTATGCCGAGCCACTATTAACCAGTGGGCATGATGCCTACCAAACACCTTTGGGCTTGGTGTCCGTAGACCATAAAAGCCTTGATTCTCTTGACAGCCTTTTGGTGGAAGAGGGGCTACACCTAAGCAAGGTACGCTTTGATCAGGAACATTCCCTCGAAATTGAGCTGCCCTTCCTGCAATATCTGCTGGCTGAGTCATTCGAACTCATTCCGGTGATGATGCTTGACCAGCGTCAAAAAACAGCTCAGGTGTTAGCTCAGGCTTTGTTTAGACTCATTCAAAGTTTTGGGGAAGATGAACAAGTTTTACTCGTTGCTTCCAGCGATCTTTCACATTTTTATCCCCAAAACCGCGCCAAAATGCTTGATGAAGCCTTTATTAAAGCTTTGGAAACAGGTGAAATTGACCAACTTTATCAGGCTGAAAACCAAGGCAGAACCGAAGCCTGTGGCTTGGGGCCTGCGGCTGTGGTGATGAGCCTCAGCCAGATGCTTGGCGCGAACAACATACGCATCGCAGACTATCGCGACTCTTCCCATGCCAGCGGTGATAAAAGCGCCGTGGTGGGTTATGTATCTGCCATTTTTTCTCATAAGGACACCGACTATGCCTAAAAACCGTTCTTTTTTAACCTTACTACTAATGCTTTCCATCATTGTTTTTATTTTCACGGCATGTGAGCCTGTTTATGAGGGTCGTCCGACTGGCATCCCCACCCATCCACCAACCAAGACGGTAACGCCTACCATTACTAGCATTCCTACTGAAGCACCAACGGTCACCCCAACCTTGACGATTACACCGACTTATACGCCGACGGCAATCCCCAGTCCTACTGCTACAATGACGCCAACGGCAGTTCCCGCCCGCATTTCAGGCTTGATTGATTTGAAAGTTGGCGATGACACCAAGGTGGAATGGAACTACACCTACCTGACCCAAAACAATAAGCGTGAGAATGGCAGCCAATACAATCTTTCCGCATTGATGGCATTTCAAATGCTTGACCGTGGCATCCACACGGAAACCATAAAACTCCTCGACAATGAGATTACAGTTTATTATCTGCGTGTGCGTCATGCTTTTAAGGCTGAACATCTGGAAGTCAAGTTGATTTTGACCGGCACCTTTGGTGATAATGTGGCAATTGATGCCATGCCCGCGGATGGCTCTAACTTTATCTTCTATCGCACCCAAAACTCTGATGTTCCCTTCCAGCCGGCAAAGATTGCTACGGACTGGGACTTACCCGTGGAGCAGCGCAATGAGCATTTTCAGGGGCTCACCTTACGTCAATTCCAGGTCATCCTCGATGAGTTACCTGAAAACTTCATTTTGTTTGCCGAACACCCCATTATCATTGAACCGGAACGCTGGAATCAGGTGCGACTTGACATGGAACGGATTAGTGCTTCCGGCGCGCGTTTGAACCCATTCTTTGCTTTCAACGAATTGAACCAACTTATTGGACAAACCAGTTTAGCCACAATCCTGCAACAAAACCTGGTCAGTGATGTGGATATTCCGGGCGATGTACGTCAGAAGTTGGTTTTTTCAGCCGAGTATATTCTCGTTATCACCCCATAAGCAGGTATGATGTGAGCCCTTTCGTTGATGTCAGTATCAACATAAGCCAAATTGATCAAAGTTATACCTATCGTGTGCCGCCTGAATTCGAAGCTGTCATAAAGCCGGGCAGTTTGGTTTTGGTGCCGTTTGGTTCGCGGTTGGCACAAGGGGTGGTTTTAGGAGAGAACGCGGCCCCGGACTTTGAAGATATCAAGGATATTATTGAGCCTCTTTCTGAAGAGCAGGTGCTCACCGATCAACAACTGGCGCTGGCGCAGTGGCTTTCGGTGCATACCCTGGCGCCCTTGGGTGCATGTGTGGGCTTGATGATTCCAATCGGTCTTTCGCGCCGGGCGGATGTTCTTTATCGTTTACGAGACATTGAAATTAACGATGTTCTTTTGGCTGGGCTTTCGCCTGCTCAAAAACGCTTGGTTCAGCTTTTGAGAAGGCGCGGTACTTTGCGTGGCGCTCAGATAAGCCATGCCATGCCCAAGGTCGATTGGCGTCGCGCGATGCGTGCTTTGCGGCAGCAAGGATTGATTAGCAGCCAAAACGTCTTGCCGCCGCCGAGTGTCACAAGCAAAACAGTGCGCACGGCGTCCCTGTCAGTGCCGGTGGAGTCGATTGCGAGGCTGGACTCTGACACTTTGGGCAGCCAGGAAAACACGCGCGTTAGGCGAATGGCGGTTTTGGAACGGCTGGCGAGTGACGCGATGCCCATGGATTTCTCTTGGATTTATGCCCAAACCGGTGCAAACTATGCGGACTTGACCCTCTTGGCAGAAATGGGCTTGATTCATTTCAATGAAACCGAGGTTTGGCGGAATCCTCTGGCAGATTACGAGCTGCCCGAGGCAAAACCACCGATACTTACCGCTGATCAGCAGAAGGTTTGGGAATCCATTTTGCCACAGTTAGATAACTCCAAGGCAAAACCCTTTTTGTTGCATGGCGTAACCAGTTCTGGAAAAACAGAAATCTATATGCGCGCGGTGCAAGAGCAACTGAACAAGGGCAAGCAAGCCTTGGTTTTGGTGCCCGAAATTGCAATGACACCCCAAACCGTGCGCCGTTTCATGGCGCGTTTTCCCAACCAAGTTGGTATATATCATTCAAAACTTTCTGACGGTGAGCGCTACGACACCTGGCGAAGAGCACGGCAAGGTGATTTGAAAATCATCATCGGCTCACGCTCGGCGTTGTTCATGCCTCTTGAACGCTTAGGGCTGATTGTCATTGATGAGTGTGACAACGACTCTTATGACGAAACTGAGCGATTACCCTTCTATCATGCCGTTGAAACGGCTGAAGCTTATGCCCGCATTTGTGATGCTACGCTTCTTCTAGGTAGTGCTACCCCACGTGTGACTCAATACTACAAAGCTGAAAAGGGCGACTGGCAGCTTTTGCGTCTGCCACGACGCGTGCCAGCACATTTGGAGCACAAGGATACCCATTCTGTTGACGAGGGTAAGCCTTCCTCTGACGCGCCAGTCATGCCACCCGTTCATATTGTTGATATGCGCCAAGAGCTGATCGCTGGCAATCGCCAACCCCTTTCGCGCGCGCTCAAACAAGCGCTGCGAGAAACGCTTGATGCCGGCCAACAAGCCATCCTCTTTCTCAATCGTAAAGGCAGTACCACCTATGTCTTTTGCCGCACTTGTGGACACGTCATACGCTGTCCACGGGATGAAGCGCCGCTGACCTACCACCGCTCACGCCAGGGCTTGTTGTGCCACCAATGTGGCTACACCCGACAGTTGCCCAAAACCTGTCCCCAATGTGGTGGTAGCCAGATACGCCAACTGGGCATGGGCACCGAGCAATTGGAAGATATGGTACAAAAAGCGTTTCCAACGGCAAGGTTATTGCGGTGGGATGCTGAAAGCACACGAGGCAAGGGTGACCACGACCTGATTCTGTCGCACTTCAGTGCCCATCGTGCGGATGTTTTGATTGGCACCCAGATGCTTGCCAAAGGGTTGGACTTCCCTAAAGTGACCCTGGTGGGCATTATTTTGGCGGAACTGGGCTTGAACTTGCCCGATTATCGTGCCAGTGAAAGGGTTTTTCAGGTGTTGACGCAAGTTGCCGGACGGGCGGGACGCAGCCCGTTGGGTGGTCGGGTTATCATGCAAAGTTATCAACCCGAAAATAGCGTCATCCAATTTGCCGCGGATCACAACTTTGAAGGTTTTTATCATCAGGAATTGGCGTTTCGACGTGAGTTAGGCTACCCGCCCTTCAGTTTTTTGACGCGTTTGGTCTATCAACATCGCTTTGACAGCAAGGCTCAAGAGGAAGCTGAAGCGATGGCGAACGTTTTGAATGAGAATATCAAGACGTTGGCTTTGAAACGCACTTACCTTATGGGTCCCGCACCTTGTTATTTCCATAAATGGGCAGGGCAATACCGCTGGCAAATCGTTTTACGGGGTCCCAATCCGAATGTGGTCCTGGAAGGGCTTAACTTGCGCGACTGGCGGGTGGAGGTCAATCCACCGGACTTGTTATAGGTCTGGGTCGGATGATGAGAGGATAAGACATGCGAAAAAGACAAGAAATGCTAACGTGGACTGACTTGAACCGACTGATTGACCACCTCTTGCCCCAGTTTGATAAACCTTACACCTGCATATTACCGGTGAACCAAAACGCTATCATCCCAGCGACCATGCTCGCCGAAGCCATGGGCATCAAGCATATTGTTCTCATTTCGGTTCAGTTCCCGTTGGATTTGCAGGCATCGCCGCGGGAGGCTTTGTCCATCGAGTTTCCATTTTTTGCTCAGTTTCCTGAGCCAGCATTGCTTCAAAAGCACGAGATCTTGTTGGTAAGCGAGCATTGGCACAGTGGGCGAGAGATATTGGCGAGCCAGGCGCGGCTGGAAAGGGAAGGCTTCGCCTCAGACAGTGCAACCCTGTATTTTGACCCCAGCGAGAGTCGCCTGGAAGGCAGTGCGCCACGTTATTATGCGGCACGCACCGTGGCTGAAATAATTTATCCCTGGCAGGCAAGTACTGGTTTTTATCCTCAAATGGTGAGTCCCTTTTAATGGATAATCAAAAGACGGTTCGATCGTTAGGCGTTTTTGATGCCTTGACGCTCAACGCCTATTATTTTTCTGTCAATTTACAAACGCTCACCTTGGTGCCCATGCTTTTGCCCATTCTGGTCGAGCAATATATCGGTGAAGCGGTCAAGGGCAGCGCTTTGGGTACCTTGCGCCTGGTGACGTTAATGCTCAGTTTATTGGTAAACGCCGTCGCAGCCCAACTTTCAGACCGCTGTACCAGTAAGCTAGGCAGGCGCAAACCTTTTATGCTGGCCAGCCTGGTCCTGGAAACACTGACCTTGGTGGCCATGGGTTGGATGATTACCCATACGGATGTCGCCAGCACCTATGTTTTGCTGTTTTGTTGCATTCTTTTGGCAATGGTATTCTCTAATATCGGCTTGGGACCAGCCCAAGCGCTCATCCCGGACTTGGTACCAGAGAATCAACGCGGTCGTTATTCCGCGGTTAAATCGTTTTTTGAACTCCCGCTACCGGTGATTTTTGTGTCTTTTACGATTGCCAAGTGGATTAGTGCCGGGCAATTGTGGACGGTTTTGTGGACCCTGATTGGGGTCAAAGTTTTGGTTGGCATCATCAGCCTCTTTATTCCTGAAAAGCCTATAATGCGACCAACCAAAGCTTTTGACAAGGATAGTTTTTGGCGTTTGTTGGGCATGACACTGGCTTTTACGGCTGTGATTGTGCTCCTCGGGCTTGGCGCGCGTTTTGGTTTGCCATTAGCCAAGGAAGCCCTGGCAGATAGCCAGTTTTACAAAATATTAAGCGCACTATTCGGGCTGGTGGCGATGCTTGTGGCAGTGGTGATTGGTGTTACTATCTCCACCCGCCTGAGTTTGGGGGATTATACCGAAGAACGGCGACCCTTCACCTGGTGGGTGATTAACCGATTGGCTTTTATGGTTGGGGCGACGAACCTGGCTGGCTTTGTGCTTTACTTTTTACAGGAACGCTTCCCTGAATTGGCAGGTCCCGCAGCGGCGCAACCTACCGCCATCCTGATGGTGGTGATTGGCGTGGGTTTGCTGCTTGCCACATTGGTGGCAGGGTGGCTCACGGATCGCTTCGGGTCGAAGCCACTGCTGGTTGCCAGCGGTTTTTTGGCTTTTGGGGCGAGTTTTATCGTCATCTTTGGCGGAACGCTGTTACTGGTTTATGTTGGCGCTGCTTTGGTCGGTGTGGCAGCCGGGCTATTCTACGCGTCGAATTGGGCTTTGGGCACACGCCTGGTGCCCAAAGAGGAAGCCGGCCGCTGGTTAGGCGTTGCGAACATCGCCGGAGCCGGGGCTGGCGCGGTTGGTGCTTATATTGGCGGTCCGATTGGTGACCATGCCGGTTATGCGGTTTTGATGTCAGTTTACGCGGTCATCTTTTTACTCTCGACTCTCGCGCTTCTGGGGGTCAAAACACCGGATGAGCAAACCTTCGATTAGGACGTTTGGTTTTATCCCAAGACTAAATCCAGGGTTGAGGAACCCATAGCATCTTTGCTGACCTCAACACGATTAGGGAATTGGTCCTTGAGTTCTTCAATATGGGTAATCACCAAAATCTTCTCAAAGTCATCTTGAATCATGTTGATGGCTTCGATCAACAGCTGCCGACCGTGGCGGTCTTGGTTGCCGAAACCTTCGTCAATAACCAAGGTCTGCATCTTTGCACCAGCACGCCTGCTGAGCACCCGTGAAAGGGCTAAGCGGATGGCAAAATTGACTCGAAAAGCTTCGCCGCCTGAAAATGTTTCGTAATCGCGGGTAGAAGACCCATCGCTGATGAGAATATCCAAAGTCTCACGCTTGTCCTCGCGCTTTTTGTCTTTGTACTCCCGTTGGGTGCTAAAAGTGACGCTCATGGTGTGGTCGCTTAGTTTGTGCAAAACCTCATTGGCTTGTTCCTGCAGTTCGGGCAGCGCTTGTTCGATGAGCATCGCGGGCACGCCGTCCTTGCCAAAGGCGGTTTCCAGGCTGCGCAGTTGTCCCAGATTTTGCATCAGGGCTTCTTGATCTTCACGGAGACTTAGTTGTCGCATGCGTTGGGTGTCGAGGTTTTTGACCAGTTGACTTGCGCCACCATGTTCGCGTAACAAAGCAGCTTCTTTTTCTTTTTGGAGCATGTAATCGCGTTCAAGTTGATAAAGGTCTGGAAGTTGGGCTTCTTCTTCTGCCAGGCTGGCAGCAGCCTGGTGAAAGGCTGTTTCCTGACTCTGGCGCTCTTTTTCAGAGCCGATCAGACTGGTTTCGAGTTCGCTGAGGTTCTGTTTGATCAGTTCCACGCTACTGCGCGCTTTGCCCAGGTCGTGATAAGCCGCTTCGGCGAGGCGGGCTCGGGCTTCTTCTTGACGGATGCTGGCGTGGGCGTTGGCGTCATAGCCCAGGGTGGCGATTTCTTTTTCGATGTTTTGAATCGCCGCGCGTTCTTCATGCATGAAGGCTTCAGTCTCTAGTAGGGCTTCTAATTCAGCGATTTTTGGAGCGCGCTCGGCTTCAAAAGTTTTTTTCTGCGTTTCGACTTGGTTCAACAGCTGTGTCAGCCGGTCTTTTTCCCTTAACAAATGCTGCAAAGTGCTTTGGTGCTCATTGCGGTTGAGCAAAGCTTGCTTCTTGACTTTGAGGGCTTGCTCAGCATTTTCGGTTTTATCTTGGTTTTCGCGGAACTGATTGCCAAGGCTGGTACCTTCAGTTTGGATTTTGTCAATCAGGTTTTGGCGATGCTCCGCTGAAAGCGCTTGGTCACAGAAGGGGCATTGCGCGCCTTCCACCGCGCCAATCTTGAGCTGGCGTTCTTTGAGGTCATTCATCTTTTGGCGCAGGCTCTTGTTCTCGCTTTCCAACGTGGATTTCAATCCAATGAGCTGGTTGATCTCTTCCTGGAGGGTTTCCCCAAGGGCGATTTCCTTTTGTAAGGAGTCAACTTTTGGCTGCAGGGCATCCAATTGTTTTTGATCGTCCAAGCTGCGGTTGAGAACATCCTCAAGCTTTCTTCTTTCGTCCAATAGGTGCTGGAGAGCTTGTTGTAGAGATTGTTTTTTGAGTTCGATTTGCCTGAGCAGGTCCTGCCGCTTGCCATCCATGGGCTTGAATTGCTCATAAACCTGGTCGAAGGCTTGGAGTGCTTTGCGGGCTTCTTGCCAGGTCTGATAGTCTTTTTCCGTTTGATCAGCGTTTGCCAACACCTCGTTAAAGCTGTTCAGTTGTGCCTGGCGTTCGTCACGACGCGCCAGGGTGTCGGCGTGATTGCTTTCGGCACGGTCAAAATTTTGCTTTAGGAGCGCTACATACTGGCGTTTTTCTTTGAGCTTCTCCTGTTTAGCACGCTCGGTATCCAATTGGGCTTGTAAAACACTGGTCTCGGCCTTGGCGAGTTTGAGTTTATCTTCCAGGCTTTCCAGTCGTGCCTTGCGTTCCTCTTCCTGATCGAGTTCGCTTTGAATCTCAGCAAGGCGCGCGTCAATCCTTTCGAGTTCCAGGCGGACCTGGGTGCTGCGCTCTTTGCTGGCTTTAAGGTATAAGTCCCATTGATTGAGCCCTAAAATACTGGCAAGGATGCGCTTGCGGTCAGCCGGTCTTTGGGTGGCAAAAGAATCAGCTTTACCTTGCAAAAAGAACGAGGCGTTGACGAAGGTTTCGTAGTCCAGGCGTAAGGTACGCTCAATTTTGGCGTTGGTGTTTCCGATGGTGTGTTCGGTGAGCACCTTCCAGTGCCTGCCTTCTTCTTCCGGTTCGGGGTTGTAGATGTAAAAATCAAGCGTGCTGCTTTTCCCTCGGGTTAGGGAACGCGTCACGCGGTAGGTCTGTCCTTCATATTCAAAGTCGAGGGTTACTTCGGCTTTATCGCTGGCAGAGTTGATGAGGGAATCATCTGATTTTCGTGCTTTGCCATACAGGGCGAAGGTCATGCCATCCAAAATCGAGGACTTGCCCGAGCCGTTTGATCCTGAAACGCAGGCAATGCTGAATGCTGAAAAGTCGAGCGTTACCGGATTGCGATAAGAGGTGAAGCCACTGAGGGTTAGTTTCTTGGGAATCATCGTTAAAAGCCCAGGTTTCTCTTGGCGTCCGCGGCGGAGGTGACTTTTTTGTCGTCTTTACCCAAAAGTTCTTGCCAGAAGACCTGGTCATAGCGGCGTGAGCGGATGGGAATGGGCATAGGCACACCCCAACCCAGCATGAGCACTTCTTCTTTCGGCTGTAGCTTAGCGAGCATGCCACGCAAGCTCGAACGTCCCGGTAGACCAGAAAGTACCGCACTGATATCATCTTCGTCACCCAGTGAGGCTGAGATGCGTGTGCCAAGCTGCGACATGACCTCATCATAGATTTGTGAGGGGCGTTGGTCGATAATCAAAAGCGTTACATAGTATTTGCGCATTTCGCGCGCGATGGTGCTAAAAATGGTTTGGTTAGCCATCTCACGATTGAGTAGTTTGTGAGCTTCTTCCACGGCGATGACCAAAGGTCTAGGTTCCGCGGCGTCTTTGGCTTTGCTGTGGAACTTGTTTGTGGCTTTTTCCCAGGTGTCACGTATTTTCCGGGTAATCAGATTAGTAACCATCAAGTAGTCGATATCTTTCTCATAATGTCCAAAAGAAAGCACCACATGACGTCCGTTTTGCAAATTGTTGATGACGTCATCCAAGGCGTTTCGGGCGGGTTCAGCGACCAGATACTTGCGGTTCATCAACTCTTCTAGCTTTCGGCGGACGGCTTCGGCAGATTTGACATGCACGCCGGCTTCGTTCGCCCAGGCGGCAACGCTGCCATCGGTGGGGACTTGCTTGCCGTTTTCATCATTTTCATAAGCGCCAGCGCCTATTTTCATGTCTTTGAAAGCCGTAAACCATTTATCGCCAAATTTACTGTAAAGTGCATCCAGGGTTACATTACTGGCATCAGTCAGGTTGAGTGTCTCAGCGAGCAGCAGAATATCCTCGGGCATGATGTCACTGTGGGCGATTTCAAGGGTGAAATCAGGTTGGCGGCTGTGAAAACTGCTATCCGCGCCGAGACCAACCAAACGGACTTTCGAATCAAATTTGCCTTTTAGCCCAGGCACAGCCGCACCAGAATCAGAGCTGGTTGAGTCGATGCCATATTCGTTGTGCATGTCAAAAATGAGCGTGGAGGCTTTATCGGCGTGGATGAGGCCTGCCAAAATCATGCGTGCCAGGAAAGATTTACCTGAGCCGGTGGTGCCAAAGATGCCAGAGCTGCGCTGGACGAACTTTTCGAGGTCCAGGCAAACGCCATGACCCTGTTCGCGGGTTTCGCCCACGCGGAAAACGGTTTTGCTTTCTTCGCCGAAAATTTCTGCAATGTCGGCTTTGTCGGCTAAACGCACCGGGGTGTGATGGTCAGGTACGGTTTTGACCGGCATGGGGTTGGGTTCCTTGGTTAGCGAAGCACGCCAGGCGCTATAGTCCGGTGAATCAAGCTCGGGACCGCGTTCCAACATCAGTGCTGGCATGACAGCCAGGTTGGTGAACAGGGTCTGTTGATTCAGCAACGCAGACAGGGCGGGGTCAAAACGCTTGATGTTGAGCTGATTGGCGTATTGCAAGTCTACCGCACCGAGTTGCAGGTCGGTGACCAGGCCATAAAAGCGCCAGTTGCCACTGTCCATCACCACAAAGGCGCCGCTTTGCACCTCTTGGGCGGGCACCATCAGGCGAACTTGTAGGTTGGCTTCAAGCCCACCGCCGGAAACGAAGCCGATGGGTTGGTTTTGCATGGTTTGAGTCAAGGCGGTGTTTTGGTTTGTGTCTGTCATTTTTACCTCAGTCCATCGCTGAAAGGGCATCCAGCACGGCGGTCAACCGTGGGTAATCTTCGCGCAATAAGATAATCAAGCGCTCGCAAGCCTGGGTGTACCAAGCTGGGTTGCCGTGGGCATCGTGGGCTTGTTTTGTTTTTTTGAGATGACTCACTAAAACCTCTTCCAAGGGCATGTCTTGCAGGCGCAGGATGTGCCGCAGATAGGCTTGATTGTTGCCATGTTTGGTAAAAGCGACCAAGTCATCATCATCACAGAGGTAAAGCACGTCCAAACTCAGGGGTGGGCGGGGCGGAAGTTGGTGAAAAATCTGTCCATCACGGGCATAACCCAATGTAAGCACTTCAATCTCCACCGGCAGGTTGCGATTGTGACGGTTGTCGGCGGTGTATTCGGGCGGAATGCTCGTGCCCGATGCCAATTGACGCACCAGCCCATCATCACTGATGCTGATGCGTGTGATGATGCCATAAACCTCACTTTGGTCTTGCAATTTGGCTTTGACCAGCCCGCCTAACGCGGGCGTTTCCAGCTCTTTAACACGACAGCCGGCGACAAACTGGCGGTTGTCGGCGCGCAAGAGTTTGCCTATTGGGATGGTTTTGACTTCGTTCATGCTCACCTCTTTGAGAGTGATTTTAGACTTTGTTTGTGCGACATGCTACCCGATGGTAATTGGTCATGGTCCAGACGGGACATAAGCATTTCTTCAACCTCGTCATGTTCGGCGACATTGACCACCGCCAATTCGTGCGCGCGATGGAGCACATAGGGATAGGGCATGGCGTCGAGCACCTGGGCATCCCGGTAAAGCGCGGCGTGCAGGATGTCTATTGTATCCGGGTCTTCAGCAAGCCAGGCGGGGCATTCTACCCGCGCCAGCCAGGGTTCATCGGGATCGTTGCTGACATTGAGTAAGAAAAAGCAGACCTTTGTGGCTTCTTGTTTGGCCTCGTTCTTGGAAATAACATAAAATAATGCTGACCGTTCACCTGGTGCCAGACGGTTTTGGAAAATAGCCAGGTCACTGACACCTTTATTGGCGCGCTTTTTGGCTTCGTAAGGGCGGTCGGAAGCACTTTGACTTTGGGCAAAAAGGTCAAGCATGCGGTTAATCATTTCCGCGCCTGGTTTATCGATGTAACCAGCGTTGATGACGCCCAGCGCTTGCATGCGTTGCTCGATGGTCTGGTTTTGTTCTTGTACCTTTTGCCGGCGTTCACCACTCAGGGTTGGTCCGGTAAAGACTTCCAAAGGCCCGTCGGTGAGGGTGATGGTTGGTTTTTCAATAGCTACTGGTAAAGCTTCCATCAAATAGATGCGTTCCAAGAGGTCACGGTGTAGGGCGACTTCTTCTTCGCCGATGAGCGTCCCTTCGTTGGTATAGAGTTCGTCTTGGTCGAGGATTTTGCTAAAGACCTGCTGAACGGGTGTCTCGCCAGAACCATGTTCCACGTGAATCAAGCCGACATTGATCAAGCAAAACTGCAAGGCACGGTGGCGGCTGGGGTTGATTTGCGAACCATCGGCGGCGATGAGCGTGTAATATTTGGGGCATTCGGGCAAGGAGAAGCTTGCCAGCATGGCTTCGTGGCTGGGCTTGGCGGTATAGAGGTTGCCAGCTTGTTGTTCCGCACGCTGGACGGCTGCTTCGACCTCAGCCTGTACACTCGCTGCTGTTTCGATTTGCGACAACACTTTTTCAAGCGCCTGACGTTGCTCTTCCAGCTTTTTTTGGGTTAAATCCGCAAAATGATCGAGATTATTATGAATGTGAGCGTAATTGATGGGCATAATTTTTCCTAAAAACGGTCATGCCAAACAGCATGGCTCTATTATAAGCGATTGGCTTTAAGATTTTGGAACAAAAGCGGCTAAGGATTCGTTAACAAGACAAGAAAGTCATTAACAGGAGAAAGAAATGAAAAACTCAAATTGGATGCGGCTCCTTGCCGTTGTCGTCATCATCACCGCACTTGTTGCCGCATGTGGGCCTTTGCAACAAGTTCCAACAGACAATTCAGGAAAGAAGGTTGAAGCCTTGGGAACATCACAAACTATTAGAACGCTCACCATTGGTGGTAACGGTATGGTTACCCTGGTGCCGGATATTGCCCGCATTAATGTGGGTGTGAACAGCAAAGCCAAAGAAGTGAGCGAGGCTGTTAACCTAAACAACAAACAAGCCCTGGCCATCACCGAAGCGCTCAAGAAAAAGGGCGTTGAAGAAAAGGATATCCAGACCGCTAACTTCAACGTTTATCCTATGCAACAGTATGACCATATGACCAACGAAGTCATTGGGGTAACCTATAACGTGGACAATACCCTTTATGTTACTGTGCGCGACCTCAAATCGCTGAGCGAGATTCTGGATGCTGCCATCAAAGCCGGCGCGAACCAAATCAACGGCATCAGCTTTGATATTGATAACCGGCAAGCTGCGCAGGAACAAGCCCGTGACCTGGCACTCAAAGATGCTGAAGCAAAAGCCAAGTCTGTTGCTGAAACGATGGGTGTGAGCATCGACCAAGTCGTTACCATCAATGTGACCAACAGTTCCTATGTTCAACCTTACCCGATGTATGGTATGGGTGGCGGTGAGGCAAAACAGGCTATGGATACCTCCGTGCCGATTTCTGCAGGTCAAATTGTGGTGACCTATGAAGTGACTTTGACCTATAGCATCAAGTAAAACTGTTTTGAAATATGCTAGAATTAGGGCATGAAGACCCTGACATTTTGGCAGACTAAAGAAAACAAGCTTGCGATCAGCTTTTGATGGCAAGCTTTCTTTTTTATTAAGCTTAGATTCAGGGATTTAGTGAGAAAGGACCTTGTTATCATGACCAAACTTGATGTTAAAGACTTTCGAAGCCCAGATTATCCCATCCAAGACCTTTTGTTGACCCGCTGGTCGCCGCGTGCCATGAGCGGTGAGCCGCTCGAACCTGACCAACTGATGACCCTCTTTGAAGCTGCACGCTGGGCACCTTCCGCAGGAAACATCCAGGACAGGCTCTTTTTGTACGCCTATCGCGGTACCCCCGCCTTTGAGCAGTTCTTTTCGTTGCTAGCACCAGGGAACCAAGAATGGTGTGCCAAAGCTGCGGTTTTGATTGTGGCGTTCTCTGATTCGCTTTTGGCAAACGGAAAGCCCAATCCCTGGCATGCTTTTGATACGGGATTAGCCGTGGAAAACTTGTTGTTGCAAGCTTGTATCATGGATTTAGTGGCGCATCCGATGGCCGGGTTTAGTTATGACCGCGCCAAAAGCGAGTTGAATGTGCCGGAGCGCTTTGTGCCGCAGTGCATGATTGCTATCGGACATCATGGTGACCCCAGCGAGCTTTCGGAATACAACCAGGTTCGCGAGCAACCCAATCAACGCAAGCCTATTCAAGAAATCATTCACGAAGGTGGCTTTGAGAAAGAGGTGGAAGCATGAACATTCATCCCCTTGCAGGAAAACGTGCACCCATCGACGTTTTGGTCAATGTGCCCAAACTCGTGGCATCCTATTACACCCAAAAGCCTGAACCCGGCGTGGCTTCCCAGGCGGTTAGCTTTGGCACGTCTGGCCATCGCGGTAGCTCGCTGAGCGTCAGTTTTAACGAAGACCATGTTTTGGCGATTGCCCAGGCGATTGCCGAATTGCGCCAGGCACAAGGCATAAAGGGTCCGCTTTTTATGGGTATGGATACGCATGCTTTGTCTGAGCCGGCACTTTACAGTGCGATTGAAGTTTTTGCTGCCAATGGTGTGGAACTGCGGTTGCATCAGGGCAACCAATACACGCCTACGCCGGTGATTTCCCATGCGATTTTGGCGTGGAACATGGCGCATCCAGACAATATTGGTGATGGTGTGGTTATCTCACCCTCGCATAACCCGCCAGAGGATGGTGGCTTTAAGTACAATCCACCCTCGGCTGGGCCGGCTGATACCGAAACAACCAAGTGGATTCAAAACAGGGCGAATGAAATTATTAGCGGCGGTATGTGTGACGTCAAGCGTTGGTCATTGAAAAAAGCGTTGGCGGCAGACACCACGCAGATGATAGACCTGATTATGCCCTATGTACGCGACCTCAAGAATGTGATTAATATGCAGGCGATTGCGGACGCCGGCTTGCGTATTGGCGTGGACCCTCTGGGTGGTTCCGGGGTTGCCTATTGGGAGCCGATTGCTGAGACATACGGTTTGAACCTTGAGGTCGTCAACAAACGTGTGGACCAGACTTTTGCTTTTATGACCCTTGATTATGACGGCAAAATTCGCATGGACTGTTCCTCACCTTACGCCATGGCAAATTTGGTTGCGCTAAAGGACCGATTTGACGTTGCCTTTGGTAATGATGTCGATTATGACCGCCATGGCATTGTGACACCCGGTGTGGGTTTAATGAATCCCAACCACTATTTGGTCGTGGCGGTGGATTATCTCTTCCAAAACCGACCTGGATGGAGCCAGGACGCCATGGTGGGCAAGACCTTGGTTTCTAGTTCGGTGATTGATAAGGTGACCAAACGCTTGGGACGAAAGCTTTGCGAAGTGCCGGTGGGTTTCAAATGGTTTGTGCCTGGGTTGGAAGACGGCTCGGTTGGCTTTGGTGGCGAGGAAAGCGCAGGCGCGTCTTTCCTGCGTTTGAACGGTAAAACCTGGACGACGGATAAAGACGGCATCATACTTGACCTGCTCGCTGCGGAAATTTTGGCAGTAACCGGCAAGGACCCGGGTGTTTGCTACCAGGAAATTGAAGCGGAGCTGGGAGGCAGCTGGTATAAACGCTTTGAAGCGCCAGCGACGGTTGCCCAAAAGCAGATTTTGGCTAAAATGTCGCCAGATCAGGTTCAGGCAGACACCTTGGCAGGTGACCCCATTATTGCCAAGCTGACCGAAGCCCCTTGCAATCATGCGCCAATTGGTGGGTTGAAAGTCGCTACAGAAAAGGGCTGGTTTGCCGCACGTCCTTCGGGTACGGAAGATTTGTATAAAATTTATGCTGAAAGCCTTGAAAGCGCTGAACACCTTGCCAGGATACAAGAAGAAGCCAAGCAGATTGTCGACAAGGTGTTTGAGGGTTAGGCGACTTAGGAAAACAACCAAATTAATATTCCCGCCTGGTCTCTGACTGGGCGGTTTTTTATGTCGCCGGTGTCCTTTTATCTTCATCGCGACGGCGCTGCTTGCGTGCAGACTTCATTTGTCTGCGCCCACCTGTCGCAATACCGTTCTGAACGATACGATTAGCCTCGCCAACCCATTAATATCAATCCTACTTTTCGTTAACGCATCTCTATTATCGCCTCGCTACACTCTTTTCATACAAAGATTAGGAGAACAGAATTATGGGAAAAATAATTGGTATTGACTTAGGAACAACAAACAGCGCGGTTGCAGTGATGGAAGGCGGCTCTCCCGTCGTTATTCCCACTTCAGAAGGCTCGCGCTTACTACCCTCCGTGGTAGCTTTTAACAAAAATGGCGAACGGCTGGTGGGCATCCCTGCCAAGCGACAGGCGGTGGTGAACCCAGAAAACACCATTTCATCCGTCAAACGCTTTATCGGCCGTCGCTATGACGAAATTGCCGGTGAACGCGACATGGTTTCCTTTAAGGTCGTGGAAGGCCCCACAGGTGACGCGCGAATCCAAATCCCCGCCACCAACCAAAGCTACACCCCTCAGGAAATCAGCGCGATGATTTTGGCAAAGCTCAAAACCGACGCCGAAGCCTATTTGGGCGAAAAAGTGACCCAAGCGGTCATCACCGTGCCGGCTTACTTCAACGATAGCCAGCGTCAGGCGACCAAAGACGCAGGCAAAATTGCCGGACTCGAAGTGATGCGTATCATCAACGAGCCAACCGCATCCGCTCTTGCCTATGGTCTTGATAAAAAGGCAAACGAAACCATTCTTGTTTTTGACCTGGGTGGTGGTACTTTTGACGTTTCGCTGCTTGAAGTCGGCGATGGCGTGGTGGAAGTGCGCGCAACCAACGGCGACACCCACTTGGGTGGCGATGACTGGGACAATGTGATTGTCAACTGGGCAGCCGATGAGTTCAAAAAAGAACAAGGCGTGGATTTGCGCACGGATCGTCAGGCGCTGCAACGCTTACGCGAAGGCGCCGAAAAAGCCAAGATTGAACTGAGCTCTGTGCTTGAAACGGAAATCAACCTGCCTTATATCACCGCAGACGCCAGTGGACCCAAGCACCTTTTGCTGAAGCTTAGCCGCTCGAAATTTGAGCAGATGACTGAAAAGCTGATGGAACGCACTTTGATTCCCTTTAACGCGGTCATGAAAGATGCCGGTATTGGCATCGATAAGATTGATGAAGTGGTTTTGGTGGGTGGCTCCACGCGTATGCCCATGGTGGTCGATTTCGTCAAGAAACACACCAACGGCAAAGAGCCTAACAAGAGCGTCAACCCGGACGAAGTCGTCTCGATTGGTGCCGCCATTCAAGGTGGCGTGCTCTCGGGTGAAGTCAAGGACGTGCTGCTTTTGGACGTGACCCCGCTTTCACTGGGCCTCGAAACTCTAGGTGGCGTGATGACCCGCCTGATCGAGCGTAACACCACCATCCCGGTCAAGAAGACCGAAGTCTTCTCAACCGCCGAGGATAGCCAAACTGCGGTCGACATCCATGTTTTACAGGGTGAACGCCCGATGGCGAATGACAACATGACCCTGGGACGCTTCCGACTGGAAGGCATTCCGCCCGCGCCGCGTGGCATTCCTCAGGTTGAGGTAACCTTCGACATTGACGCCAATGGTATCCTGAGCGTAACCGCCAAGGATAAAGCCACCAACAAGGCGCAATCGGTGACGATTACTGCCACGACCAACCTGAATAAACAGGACGTGGAACGCATGGTGCGTGAAGCCTCGATGAATAAGGCTGAAGACGACCGCCGTCGCGAGTTGATTGAAGCGAAAAATCATGGCGAAAGCCTGGCCTACCAGTCCGAAAAGAGCCTGCGCGAACTGGGTGACAAGGTGGACGTTGCCTTGCGCAACGACGCCGATGCCAAAATCCAGGTACTGCGTGGCGCATTGGCTGGTGATGATGTGAGCGCGATTACCAACGCCAGTAACGCTTTGAACGAAGCCATGCAAGCCATTGGCACCGCAGCTTATCAGCAAGCCCAAGGTGCGGCTGAACAAGGCATGCCCGGTCAAGCCCAACCTGACACGGACGAAAACGTGGTGGATGGTGAGTTTACTGAAGGCTAAGACTGGCTTAGCTAAATAGCTATACGATCAATGAAAAGGAGCTTGTGAAAACAGGCTTCTTTTCTGTTAAATTTAGCTCTAATCTGGCCCTGCAAATTTACTCAGTATAGGCGAAGATATTTGTTAATAGTGTCTTTTCGTGATATTATGGCTAAAGATGCAAAGCCGTTAAACATCTACATGGCAATGTTGTTATAGTGTACTAAGAATTATTTTCCATCGTCGGAATGAATCCATGGGGAATGCTTCCTCTGTTGGCATCCAGTGTTAAAACAAGCTGTCAAAATCGACCTTTTCAAAAATATCCAGCTTACCGCCAATGGTTGCATCCAGCACCTTGCGCCCATCAGCCTCGTAAGCTTGGCGTGCCATGCGGTAGGCTATTTCGGAGGTCTCCAAGTCAGGCAATTGCCATCTGAAGCCTTTGCCAAAATAGGCGGCTGAGAAGTGGTTAGGGTCATCTCCTTGGCTCTGGACGGTGGTGTTGGGTGTGCCCTTGGTAGCAAAACTATGGTCGACGCCAATCAAAACCGCCTCAGAAAAGCCCAAATAGTATGCCAGTTGCAAGCAAACATTGGTGACTGTGGCGCCTTCCCAAACTCTGCCGCGCATATCGGTGGCAAACTTGGGTTCAGTGTAAGTGGTGTACAAAAAGTGGGTATAGTCGTCCATGTGCAGCCACTTGCGCGCACGCCAAGAGAAAAATTTGGGCATCTGCAAGGCGTTGAAGTCTTCTACCGATTGTTCCACAACCAAGTCGTTGATACACACCAGCACATCCGGTTTGAAATTGAGTTCATCCGCGGCTAAAAAAATGCGGTTCATGCCAATCGCAAAATCATTTTTGAGTTTGCTCAGGTCAGTGTTTTTGAGCGAAGGTCCGTTGCCAACGATAAAACAGCGTTCACCTTTATGACTATTCTTGAGTAAAGCCAACTTGCGGCGCGATTCACCCCGCCAGGGGTGGCAATAAGCCGCGGGTAGTTCGGGTATGCGCTTCAAGCCATCATAAGCGCGGCGTGCCAGCCGACCGAGGGGTGAAATGTGTGGGGTTTGTTCGCTCATATCGTCTCCTACAACAAAAAACTAAAATAATGAAAGTTGCATCAAGCCTTCGCAAAAACTTTTGCGGTGAATGGCATCCAGTCCTAAAGTCTGAATGGCTTGGATGTGTTCAGCGCTGCCATAGCCTTTGTTTTCGGCGAGAAAATAGCCGGGATGGCGTTTGGCTTCTTCAACCATGCGCGCGTCACGGGCTTGTTTTGCCAAAATAGATGCGCAGGCGATGCTCAAGGAGCGCTGATCGCCTTTCACCAAACTGGTTTGACCTATTTCAAGTGCTGGGATGGTGAAATAATCTACTAAAACATGATCAGGCTTTATTTTTAGTCCTGACAAAGCCTTTTGAAAGACCAATCGCCCGGCTTGTGCCATGCCTAAAGCGTCAATTTCATCCGCTTCGAGCCAGGCAATGGCGTAGTCCAAGGCGACCTCGGTGATGATGGGTGCCAAGCGCTCACGGTCAAAAGGTTTGAGTTGTTTGGAGTCGCGCACGTCAAAAAGAACTTGACTTATGTCAGGTTCATCGGGTGGTAAAACGATGGCCGCGGCATAAAGCGGTCCTGCCAGGGCACCTCTGCCGGCTTCATCCACGCCTGCGACGATCCGATTTCCCTCCTGCCATAGCGCGCTTTCAAATTCCAGGGTCGGAAAGGGTGGAAGCAGGGCGGGATCGAAGCGTTTAGGCACGATAAAGACCCTGTTTACGGTTACGGCGAATGCGCCATAGGTCACGGAACATGCGCCAACTGGCTTTGAGGACATTCATGCGTGAGCCTTTTTGGTAATACCAGTCGATGGGTACTTCGCTGATGGCGTAGCCCAACTCGCGTGCGATAACCAAGACCTCAACATCAAAGCTCCAGCCGGTTTGCTGCTGCAAGGGAAAAATGCGGTCGGCGGCTTCGGCACTAAAGCCTTTGAAGCCGCACTGCGAATCTTCAACCTTGGGCAAAGCAATGAGTTTGACCAAAAGGTTGAAAACCCGACCAATCAGATGGCGGTATTCTGGCTCGTCAAACCGACGTGCGCCGGGTGCTTCACGTGATCCAATGGCAACTTCTGCATCTTGTTTGGGTGGTAAAAACTTATCCAACTCTTCGATGGGCATTGAAAGATCCGCATCCGCCATAAAGCGGAATTGACCACGCGCCGAGAGCATACCAACTTTCACAGCGCCCCCTTTGCCAGGTTCTTTGAGGCTGATGAGGTGCAGGTTGGGCATGCGCGCTTGCCAATCACGCACGATTTGTGCGGTTTGGTCGCTGCTGGCATTTTCTACAATGATGAGTTCGGACTCAAAATCTTTGTTTTTGAGATATTCTTGGACAAGCATCAAGGTTTGCCCAAGGCGTTTGGATTCGTTATGCGCGGGAATGATAATTGAAAGATAAGGTGTGCCCATAATTGTGTGGGCTAAGTATACCCTTTAAATAAAAAAGTCGGGGTGGTCGGACTTGAACCGACGACCTCTGCGTCCCAAACGCAGCGCGCTAGCCGTCTGCGCCACACCCCGGCGTGAGAATGAAGTATATCCTATCGCCGTCTAAATCGTCAAGCAAATGCCGATCTCTTTTTCGCTAAACACAAACGTGCATACGATTTATAGATTTCAAGATTGATTTCAAGTAAAATAGACCCAGGTAGATTAACACAACACGCAAGAGACGAAAGGATTTCACACAATGTATCAAAAAATAATCATTATCGGCAATTTGGGTCGCGACCCAGAAATGCGTTTTTCACCCGATGGCAACCCTGTAACCAGCTTTAGCGTAGCGACCAGCCGAAAGTATAAAGATGTCGATGAAACTACTTGGTTTCGCGTTTCCGTTTGGGGTAAACAAGCAGAAAGCTGCAATCAATACCTTCGTAAAGGATCTAAGGTTTTAGTTGAGGGACGCTTGTACCCAGATTCTCAAACCGGTGGACCTCGCGTTTATCAACGAAATGATGGATCTTGGGGCAGTTCTTATGAGATCACTGCTGAGTCAGTGCGCTTTATGTCGCCTCGCTCAGAAGGCGTTGGTGGTGGCGCGGATGCTGACGGCATAGACGATTCTATGGACGACGACATCCCATTCTAAGGTTTTCTCATGGCGGAAATTAAGAAGATAACCATTAGTGTGCCAGAAGATTTAAGCGCGCGATATGTGAATATGTCTTACATCTCACACACGCCGCAAGAGTTTGTGCTCGATTTTGCGAGTGTCATGCCGGGTATTAAAGAACAAAAGATTAATACCAGACTTGTCTTTTCTCCCTTAGGTGCCAAGTTGCTCGTTCAGGCTTTGAACGAAAATTTGCGCCGTTTTGAAAGCAACTTTGGTGAAATTAAAATCCCACAAGGACACAGCCTTGCAGACCAACTTTTTAAGACAAGTGGACCAAAGGAACCGCCAGAGGAGGGATAAAATGCAAAATTTAGAAAAAATTTGTGAGCAGATCCGTGAAGAGTTCAACGAGAAAACGGAGCTGCGGGATCAGGCATTAAAGAACGCGCGTGAAGTTATTCGCCGTGCGTCTTTAGCTATTCGCGCCATCCATCGCAACGAGCTTAAGGTCGCAGAGGAAGAACTTGAAGCGGGAAAGGTGATTGTTGACTGTATTATCCATACGCTTAAACCCAATCACCCAGACCTTTATTACACTGGCTACACCCAAGACGCCCTCAAAGAATATTGCGAAGCCAAATTGACCGCTGCGATTATCTATGACAACCCCATCCCAAGCCCTGCGGACCTGGGTGTGGAGCTGCCAGCGTGGCTTAATGGCCTTACCGAGACACTGGGCGAAATGCGCCGTCGCTGCATGGACATTTTGCGTACTGGCTATACGGATGAAGTGGAAAGACTCTTGTTTAGCATGGACGAAATTTTTACCCAGTTGGTGACCATGGATTATCCCGATGCGGTTACAGACGGTCTGAGAAGACGAACCGACTTAGCGCGGGGCATCATCGAGCGCACACGTGCCGATATCACAACTTCCTATCGCCAACAAGTCCTGACCCAACAGCTGGACGAACTTTCGGATAAGCTGGACGGCTTTCTCACGGCTCATCACAAGTAATCTGTTATGCCTCAAAATGAAACAGCTCGGTTTACCGAGCTGTTTTTAGTTTTATAGGAAAATTAAAAGTTCTTAAGCCTATTGTTTTTTATCAGCATTTGCTGGTTCCGGGAATTTTTCAGGTATTAGGTTCTTAAGGCGCTCAAATTTGTCTAGGAAATTGCTTTGAGCTTTATCTTTAGCCTCTGAATAGGTATTTAAGCTTCCCGTTGGGGAAATAGCTAAATTGGTTAACTGCTTATAGGCCAGGTTTAGTTCCATGATAGCGTCATAAACCTTTTCTAGACCTTCCGGCGGATTTTGCAGGTCTTTCATCAACCCTGAAACTCTTGTTTGCCCATTCCTGAGGTCAGTTACTTTTCTAGAAATCGCACTGTCAGCATAAAAAGAACTAATTGAGGTATTAAAATCCTCGTTGAATCCATAGCCAGAGGACTTTGTGAATTTATCTGTAGTAGAGTCATTTTCTTTATAAATAGTATTCCTCCACACTCGTGCCAATAAGTCTGTTATATCTTCCGCAATGCTTCCATCTACTAGCATCTTTAATGATGTCAAGTTGGTGTTATCAATGTACTCATTAAAGGCTGCCTGATAAGCCATCTGTTCTTTTTTAGCTTTTACGCTTTTAAATATAAAGTAGGCTCCAGCTATCAAGACGATAACTAGTAAGGGGATAAGTATGTAAGTTAAAACTTTCTGCTTTTCAACTTTCACACCAGTGATTTGTACATCTTGAGGCTTTACGTCTTCTACAAAACCAGTCTCTTCTTTAAGCGGAAAGCCACAATGTGGACATGCGAGGACTCTATCAGAAATCTCTCGTTCGCATTCAGGGCAATTTATTAAGGCCATGTCTTCTCCTATGATAATAGTTTATTAGATGTTATCATAGAAAACGGTTATGCGAACGATAAAAGCGTCAGAATTAGGGTCTTTTTTATACTGCGAACGTGCTTGGTGGTACCAGTTACAAGGCGAAGTCTCCTCAAACCAAGAGCAAATGGACGCCGGCACCCAGGCACACCAAAGTCATGCCCGACAAGTCAAACTTGTACCACTTCTTATTTTGGTCGCTTTTATTTTGATTGCTATAGCATTAGTACTATTGTGGGTGAAACGATGAGCCCTTGGACTGTGGCACTTCTTCTTTGTGTTTTGGCAGTGTTCTTGCTGATTATTGCCTGGCGTTTGAAGCAAGCCAGCGGATTACCGTCTGGCCGTTTGGTTTACGCCGACACCGATCAACTACAAGCCGTCCCCAAACCTTTGTATGATGCTGATCTAAACCTTGTTGGCAAGCCCGATTATGTCATTCGTCAGCGCGATGGCAGCCTGGTACCGGTTGACTTCAAGTCTGTGTCTGCACCCATCCAACCTTATGATTCGCATGTTTATCAGGTTTTGGCGTACTGCTACCTCATTGAACAAACGCAAGGTTTAAAGCCAAGCCATGGCATCATTCGCTATGAAGACAAAAGTTTTGAAGTGCCTTACGATGACCTTCAAAAAGCAAAACTCCTCGACCTCATCTTAGCCTTACGTCAGGTTGAAGGCTGTGATGAAAGCCCTCAGCGCTCCCATCAGCAAGCTGCGCGTTGTCGCAGTTGTGGATTTCGGGATATTTGTGACCAAAATCTGGCATAGCCTCTTATTTTTCAATTGACACACAGGCACTAAACAGTTATCCTTATTCGCGTTGGGCGGGACCGGCGCGGCAGAGCCCTACGAACCCCGTCAGGTCCGAGAGGAAGCAGCGGTAAGGAGGTATCTCTGGGTGTTGCCGGTAAACCTGCCCAACATTTTCTTAATGAGGCAAAGCATGACCAACGAAAATCAAATCAGCCCTTCTATTAACCCAACCGATGAGGATCAAACGCCATCCGTTTGCTCGTATGAAGGTTCTAAATACCAAGAGGTTTTTTGGGATACCGGCGAGCGACGTTATGAAGATGGCGCAGAAGAAGTAGCGCTAAAGCGCATTATGCCCGAGCATGGCAGGCTGTTGCTTGAACTTGGGGCTGGTGCGGGTCGCAACACGCCGCGTTACAACCACTGGGAACGCATTGTTCTTTTAGACTATTCGCGCACCCAACTTTTGCAAGCGCGCGAACGACTGGGCGATTCTGATCGTTATATCTATGTCACCGCGGATATTTACAAATTACCGTTTGTGTCTGGCCTTTTTGATGGCGCGACGATGATCCGCACGCTGCATCATCTCTCTGATGCCGCTAGCGCTTTAGCGAATGTGCGCCGTGTTTTGGCAGAAGATGCCCTGTTCGTGTTGGAATATGCCAACAAACGAAACCTAAAAGCGATCGGACGATATTGGCTCAAGAAGCAGTCCTGGAGTCCCTTTAGCCCTGAGCAGGTTGAGTTTGTTGCTCTTAACTACAACTTCCACCCGCGAACGGTGCGCAATTTGCTTAAGGAAAATCAGTTTGACCTCAAAAAGCAACTAACCGTCTCTCATTTTCGCGTTGGTGCGCTCAAACGAGGCATTAACCACAAGGTTTTGGTGGGTTTGGATTCTGCATTACAGTGTACAGGTGCATTTGTCCAGCTGAGTCCCAGTGTGTTTACCCAATCCTTTGCCATTGGTGCAAGTCCAAAACCCGAGGATGGCGCATTCTTCTCTTGCCCAATTTGTCAAACCAGCCTGCCGGAAACGAAGCATGACCAAACTTGTCCGGGTTGTAGCCATGTTTGGGAGTATCGCGACGGGATTTATGAGTTCCGTATCAATCCTGAGGGCTAAACAACCAATCGTTACACAACAAAAAGACCAGCAATTTGCTGGTCTTTTTAGTTCTGTAGGATAAAAAATCTTCTTAACCTGTCTTAGGAAAGACCGTTAAGAAAACGGTGCAAAAGGTCGGTGAGTTCATCAACACCATCATAGCGCGTGGCGTAAAGCGTTTCGCCTTCTTCGGTCAGGATCATTTGAATTAAACCAGCAATGCGAAGTTCGTAGAGATGGTTGTTAATGGTCGCAGGTCTCAGCCTTAGGGTGCGAGAAAGTTGGCTTGGCGTTTGTGGGCTAAGGGTCACTAATCGTGCGATATGCAAGCGGGTCGGGTCACAGAGTGCTTTTAAGCTACGCACGAGGCTATCGGGCACAGGGTCACCAGGGATAAGAGTCATATTGTCCGGACGAGTCCCATAAATAACCAGATACTGATCAGTTTCAATGCGGTGGGTAATCATCAGGGGGGCCATCCAAAAAGAAGGTGCCAGCGTTACTGTGCGAATTTCTTCAAGGTCATAATAGCGAATGCCTGCCGTGAGTTCCTCTAATAGTTTTGGCACAGTGACACTGCCGGAGCGCATTTGCGCATGATTGAGGGATTGTTTGAGGGCGGGTAGAATGCGACGCTCTTCCTCGGCGAAGAAAACGTCCACATAGGCTTTCAAAGCGGCAAGATATTTATCGCCAAAGGCCTTTGGGTCAGACCACACATGGTAGAGGCTTTCCAGGTATTTTGGATTAGCTCTTCGCTCAGCCCCGATGGTATGTTCCAGGAGTGTTTCTCGTTCGACATTTGTCCAAGGCTTCTTTGGAGAAGTGTTGTGCAGGATTTCGAGGTATTCTTCTGAGTTTCGCGGATGGTAGTTGAGCATTTCAACACGCTTTAGAGGACTGGCTTCGCCTAAAACCTTGAGTACAGAAGCACTATTCTTTGGCTTTTCTATCTTGTAATGGACGAAGTGCATTGGCAAAAGGGTACAGGTAATGGAATGTTCTATCGCTTCACCAAGTTCAGGGCTTAGGCGCCCACGAATACCCGCCGCCCAATTGGGTTTCAGGCTAAAACGTTCTGGGTTATGAAGGACATGTTGACTGATGAATAAGTCATACGCCGTGCCAAAATCGAAAACAAGCTTCGCACCTTTAATCGGATCCATTCTTATTTACCTCCGACAAATTACTTTCGGAATAATTGTTAGAGATATATCTAACAATCATATCTCAGTTATACCATCTTCAAATTAAGGCGTCAACAACTGCCTTGTTAAAGACTCATCAAAAATATGTTGTTAGTTGTCCAAAGCTTGAATGGGGCCTTCTTCAGTCTTGGCATTATTTTTGCGGTACCAAAACCAGAGGAAATACATCGTTGTAGAAATGGCATAAAGCGCAAGCGTAATCATAAAGGGTGGTTTAAACCCATGTTTCTCTTGCAAGATGCCACTAATGGTCGGGCTGAAAGCCCAGCCAAAGTTAAAAGCCATGCTGTTGAGGCTTGCCAACATCGCCCGCGCTTCTGGTTCAACCTGCTCCATGGCAAAGGTCGAAAAGATGGGGCTGCTCATGTTCATGAGGGTCAGGCGAATGTAATAGGCGATGACGGCCAGTTCGAAGTATGGTGTAAAACCCAGTAGTGCGAGGAAGGGGATGGATAGGGCTTGGGTGATGACCACTACTTGGATTTTGCCAAAGCGTTCAGCCAACATCGGCGCGATAATCAAGCCTGCGCCCATTGCCAGGCTGCCCCAGGCAAAAATGACGCCAATCGAGGCGTCCGACTGGGTGTGGACGTTGCGGAAGAAAACATTCATGAAGGGCATAATCATGCCAGCGCCAATCGATGTAATCAGGTTGGGCAAAATCAGGCGAACCAATTTCTTTGGGGCACGCTTAAAATAGGTATAAGGTGCGAAAACAGATTGTGTGGCTAAGGG
>CAZUZM010000003.1:1930-3140 GCA_964624615.1 uncultured Anaerolineaceae bacterium | reverse complement strand
AGTCCAAAGAAGAAAACGGACCAAAGGTAGAGGCGCGCATTAGGGCTAAAAGCTTTTAGCCGTGCCAGGTAGGTTTTAAAGGGATTGCGCTTGATATCCAGACTGGCTTCGTCTGGTTGATCAGCGTTGCTAGGCTCATCTTTAGTCACGTGGTTTTATACCCCATGCAAATAGCGGTTGAGCAGGTCATGCAGCGCATCCACGCCGTCATAACGTGTGGCATATTGGCGTTCGCCTTCGTGGCTGACGGTGGTCTGCACCATACCGGCGATGCGCAGTTCGTTGAGATGATGGTTGACTGTTGGGGGCCGTAGCCTGAGCGCCCGAGAAAGCTGCGAGGGGGTCTGTGGGCTTTGGGCTAAAAAGCGCAAAATGCGCAAACGGGTTGGGTCTGCCATCGCCTTGAGTCCACGAATAAGGCTGTCGGGCACCGGGTCGCCAGGGATGATGGCCATGTTATCCGGACGCGCGCCGAAGAGGATGATGATATTGTTTGGGTCCAGGCGGTTAGAAACCATGAGCGGTGCCGTCCAGAACGAAGGTGCCAGGGTGACCATTTCAGCGCTTTCCAGGTCGGTTAAGCGCACGCCAGACGTAAGTTCTTCTAAAAGTAGAGGCAGCGAAAGGGTACCGGCTCTCATCTGGGCATAAGATAACGCCTGTTTCAGGGCGGGAAGAATGCGGTGTTCCTCTTCTGCAAAGAAATTATCCACATAAGACTGTAGCGCTACAAGATGAATCTCGCCAAAAGCGACTGGATCTGACCAGATATGATAAAGGCTTTCCAGGTATCTCGGATTGTAGCGCCTTTCTGTTCCTAAAGTGTGTTCTAAAATGGTTTCCTTTTCGATATCTGTCCAAGGACGACTGGAGGTTGTGGAAAGCAAGATCTGACGAAGCTGTGGGCTTGCATAGGTGATGCCACTGACCTGTTTCAAGCGCTCCAAAGGTGAAACACCGGCTAAGGATTTGAGCACTGCCGCGCTGTCTTTGGTTTTTGAGTTTAATTCGTACACAAAACGTAAGGGAAAACCCATGGAATTTTGGGCATACTCGATGGCTTGACGCAAATCCGGTGCAAGACGTGAACGCACGCCGGCCGCCCAGTTGGCACGCAAGCTAAAGCGGTCGGGGTTATGGAGCACAAACTGGCTGATGAAGAAATCATAAGCTGTGCCGAAGTCCCATTTGATTTTTGTGCCTTTGAAAG
>CAZUZM010000003.1:0-1830 GCA_964624615.1 uncultured Anaerolineaceae bacterium | reverse complement strand
CCAGAATCCCACTCCCAAGACTCGCTTATTGCGTTACAATAATAAGGTTGGAAAGAGAACCAACCAAAAACTGACAACTCAATTCAAGGAGGCAAAATTGAAACATCTCTTAACCGGAGACGAAGCTGTAGCTCGCGGTGCTTATGAAGCGGGTGTACGCTTTGCTGCTGCCTACCCTGGCACGCCAAGCACAGAAATACTTGAAAACATTGCCAAATACCCAGAAGCAATCAAAGCCGAATGGGCGCCCAATGAAAAGGTCGCCCTGGAAACCGTCATCGGCGCATCCATCGCCGGCGCGCGCGCTTTGGCAGCCATGAAACACGTCGGCCTAAACGTTGCCGCGGATCCCTTCTTCACCTTCGCCTATATGGGCGTGAGTGGTGGTGCGGTGGTTGTTACGGCTGATGAGCCAGGCCAGTTTTCATCGCAAAACGAACAAGACAATCGTAACTATGCCAAAGCTGCCATGGTGCCCATGTTTGAGCCATCAGACAGCCAGGAAGCCAAGGACATGCTCCTCGACGCTTTTGAGATTAGCGAAAAGCATGACGTTCCTGTGCTCTACCGCATGACCACCCGCGTGTGTCACTCCAAGAGCATGGTCGAATTCAAAGACCGCGTCGAAGTACCCATCAAGCCCTATAGCAAGAACATCAAGAAGTACGTGGCTGTTCCTGCCAACGCGCGGGTTATGAAAGTGAAATTGCAAGCCAATATGGCACTGCTGGAAGAATATTCCAACAATTGCAAATGGAACCGCGCTGAGTTTGGCGATACCAAAATCGGTATCATCTGCTCGGGCGACTGCTACCTTTACGCACGTGAGGTCTTTGGTGATGATGCTTCCTACCTCAAACTGGGCTTCACCAACCCCTTACCGGCACAGATGATCAAAGATTTTGCTGCGAAAGTGGAAAAAATCTACATCGTCGAAGAAAACGATCCTTATATTGAAGATTTCGTGCGCGCTTTGGGCATTGCCTGTGACGGCAAAAACGTCTTCCCACGCAATGGCGAGATGTTACCCGAAGTTATCCGCGAAGTTGTGTATGGTGAGAAGATCGAAGCTGACGCCGAACTCGCTGAAGCACTCATCGGTCGCCCACCCACATTGTGCGCGGGTTGCCCGCACCGTGGTTTCTTCTACGAACTCGGTCGTAAACGCAATGTGATGGTTTCTGGCGATATCGGTTGCTATACCCTGGCATCTGGTGCGCCTTACAACGCTATCGAAAGCACCATCTGTATGGGTGCCAGTATCAGTGCCGGACACGGCGCGCAACAGGTCTTTGACAGCATCGAAGACAACAAAATGCGTGTGGTTTCTGTCCTCGGCGACAGCACCTTCTTCCACACCGGCATCAACTCCCTGATGAACGTGGCATACAACAAAAGCAATACGGTTAACGTCATCCTCGATAACCGCATCACCGCCATGACCGGTCAACAAGAAAACCCCGGCAGCGGTATGACCGTGCAAGGTGAAATCACCGAACAGGTTGACATCGCCTCCATCGTCAAGGCTTTGGGCTTCCACAACGTGCGCACCATCGACCCCAACAACATCAAAGAGGTCAAAGAGACCCTTAATTGGGCGCTTGAACTGGATGGTCCCTCGGTAATCATTACCCGCTGGCCCTGCGCGCTGAAGAAGCTGCATGAATGGGACCTCGAAGAATTTAAGAACCCCTTCAAGAGCCAATACGAAGTGATTGAAGAAACCTGCATCGGCTGTAAAGCCTGCACGCGCACTGGCTGTCCTGCGATTGTCTTCCAGGTGGATAAGAAGAAATCTTCCATCGATCCCTACAAATGCGTGGGCTGTAG
>CAZUZM010000002.1:10010-48123 GCA_964624615.1 uncultured Anaerolineaceae bacterium | reverse complement strand
CGACCCGAAATGATATGGCACGCATCATCCGCCAAATCGAGAACGAAGCCCGCGAAACCGGTGAAGATAAAGCGCGCGAGCT
Organism: uncultured Anaerolineaceae bacterium; assembly: GCA_964624615.1. GTDB lineage: Bacteria > Chloroflexota > Anaerolineae > Anaerolineales > Anaerolineaceae > Mesolinea. The sequence goes on along the minus strand of CAZUZM010000002.1, from coordinate 48,041 downwards.
CATCGCCGACGCTATTCAACGCGTTGCCTCAGACCAGGTGGCTGAAGTGACCACCTCTCTGGTGACCCTGCCCAACGAAGAAATGAAGGGCCGCATTGTAGGCCGCAACGGACGCAACATCCGTTCCTTCGAGCAGGTCACTGGTGTGGACGTCATTGTCGACGATACACCCGAAGCGGTGACCATCTCTTGTTTCGACTCGGTCCGCCGTGAAATCGCGCGTCGCACGCTCACTCGCCTGGTGCAGGACGGCAGAATCCATCCCGCTTATATCGAAAAGATCTTGGCGGAAGAACGTGTTGAGATGGAAAAGGATATTATCAAGTCCGGTAACGAAGCCGCCTATGAAGCCTCGGTGCATGGTTTACACCCTGAAATCATCAAAAAGTTGGGCCGCTTAAAATTCCGCACATCCTACGGACAAAACCAATTAGCCCACGCAGTTGAAACCAGCAAGATTGCCAGTGTTTTGGCTTCTGAGTTGGGAGCCAATATTGAAATCGCCAAAGCCGGTGCGCTCTTGCACGACCTTGGCAAAGCTATGGACCACAACACCGACGGAACCCATGCCCAAATCGGCGCGGAGTTCGCCAAACGCCACGGCGTGAGTGCGGCGGTGGTTAATATCATCGCGTCGCATCACCACGAAATCGACCAAACTTCGGTCGAAGCCGTCATCGCTGAGGCAGCCGACGCCATTTCTGGTGCCCGCCCCGGCGCGCGCCGCGAAGACCTTGAGCAATACATCAAACGCCTCAAAGCGCTCGAAAACATCGCCAACCAACACACCGGTGTGGAGTCGAGTTTCGCCATCCAGGCTGGTCGCGAAGTGCGCATTATCGTCAAGCCTGAAGAGGTCGACGATTACCAAGCCCACCAACTGGCAAAGAACATCGCCGACGAAATTGAGGAGACCCTGCAGTACCCTGGTCAAATCCGCGTGACCGTCATCCGCGAAACCCGCTCGGTGAGCTACGCAAAATAAAGCATTCCAAAAGCCCCAACCTGTTTGGGGCTTTTTTGTAAGTGTTTGAAAAATGGAGATACAAATGAAAACAACTTTTACCTGGTTTGGCCACGCCACCCTTGGACTGCACGTCGCCGGATATCAACTTTTGGTAGACCCTTATTTCACCGATAATCCCGCTGCCACAGTTGGTGTCGATGAGATCCACGCCGATTACATCCTCATCAGCCATGGGCACGGCGACCATGTGGGTGACTCACTTAAAATCGGCAAACGGGATAATGCCACCATCATTAGCAATTTTGAGATTGGCAACTGGTTCGAAGCCCAGGGATTCACCGTGCATACCCAACACTTGGGCGGTGGTTTTCATCATCCCTTTGGCTATCTCAAATTGACCCTCGCCTTACATGGCTCACAGTTGCCGGATGGCAGCTATGGCGGTAACCCAGCCGGCTTTTTGTTGACCGCCAAAGACGGCATGAAGATTTACATGGCTGGCGATACCGGTCTATTCGGAGACATGAAACTCATTGGCGATGAAGGTATTGACCTTGCCGTCCTCCCCATTGGTGACAATTACACCATGGGACCCGATGACGCCTTGCGCGCGGTCAAGCTTTTGCGCCCAAGGATGGTTGTGCCAATCCATTACAACACCTGGCCACTGATTGCCCAAGATCCCGAAGCTTGGAAACAACGCGTAGAAGCCGAAACAGACACCAAAGTCGTTGTGCTCAAACCTGGCGAGAGCCTCGACTTGGCTAACTAAGACCATCAATCTATCTCAGAAACAAAAAGGAGGCTTTCGCCTCCTTTTTAGTTGGAAATATTTCGTTTTATGCTCTGCGGGAACGCAACATGTAGAACAAGAGTCCCAATCCAGACAGCAGAATGACGCCACCCAAGATAAAGAGCAAAGGCGAGCGTTTTGTTGATTCAGCAACATTCTCGGTCTTTTCTGGGCTAGCTTCTTGGGCACCAAAGTCAATGGTCATCGTTTCGCCAGCCACAATCGTAATGGTATGTTTGGTGGCTGTGGTGTTATTGAAGCCATCTGGTACAGCGATTGAAATGTTATATTCTCCTGGTGGCAGCTTTTCAAAACACATCGGGTTGGTTGTTTCAGGATCACCAGCAACGGTCGTGCCCACCTGAGAGACATTACCAGTGCGATCATTGATGCTAACCTCACCGCCATACAAGAAGCTTTCACCGGCGGTGCGCATGCCATTGCCGTCTTTATCATGGAATAAGACGATACAAATCTTGCCCACATCCAAAACGGCGGTCGGGCTTGGCTCTGCGGGTTGTTCGGGCTGTGCAGGTTGCTCGGGTGGCGCTTGGGTCACCTCAGCCGGCACAGGCGTCGCCGTTGGAGCCGGTGCCGCTTCTACAACAGCAATGAGCAAGGTTTGACCAATACGAATAGAGCACTTTTCATCAAGACCGTTTAGGCGGATGATTTCAGCGACTGTTGTTTTTAATTTGTCTGCGATGTTCACACAGGCAAAATCGCCATCTTGGACGGTGTAATAAATATGCCCCTTTTGGTCAGGAGTTGGTGTTTGGTAAAACGCATCCTGGGCATTAACGTTGTGGCTGCTTTGTCCAACAAGACTCAGCAAACCAAATATCAGTGCAATGCAAAAGCTAATAGCCAATGGCTTGAGGATAAAATTCTTTTTCATAGCAATCTCCTGTTTCTTGAATTATATCATTGACTGAAAACTGTGATTTTTCGCTGAAAGGCATGGTGCACAGGGACATCCATGCTTAAACTATCTTATAATAAGGCTATCTAAACCGGAGGATTGACATGAAAAAAGTATTGTTTTATGCCATGCAAGGTGAAAAGATGTGTTTTCAGCACATTTTACTCAACGCGCTTGACCTGAGCGAAGCTGGATGCGAAGTCAAAATCATTTTTGAAGGCGCATCAGTCAAATTACCCGCCGTGCTTGCCGAAGAGGGCAACAAGCTCTACTTGAAAGCCTTGGATAAAGGTCTCATTGCCGGTATCTGTGTGGCTTGTTCACGTGTGTTAGGCGTCTATGAAGCCAATCTAGCAACAGGCTTACCGATGTTGGATGACATGATGGGCCATGCTGGCATGCGACCCTTTGTCGAGCAAGGCTACGACGTCATCAGCATGTAAGGTGCATGCTTACCTGATATTTAAAACAAAGACCAAGCCAGGCATGACACGTTTCCATCGTCTTAAAACCATGATTTGGGTGTGCTTGGTTTGCTTGGTTTTAACCGCCTGCTTTCCAGAAGCGCAACTGCCCGTCCTGGAACCAAACCCGACCCTGGCCCCAAGTGAAACCGTAGCACCTACCGCGACCATCGATTGGTTCCCCGCCACCGACACAAAGCCCGGCCCCACACCCACGCCCTTGCCCGAACTACCCTCACTCGGCGAAACGGAACGTGGTGATAGCCTTATCGAGGATGATTTCAGTGACGACAGCCTTTGGGAAACCCCTAAAAACGCTGACCTCAAAGTCAGCTATGAACCCAACGCCCTTTCAGTAGTCATTACCGGCGAAAAGGTCGAAGCCCTTAGCATAAGTGAACACACCTTGCCCTCAGCCTTTTACCTGACCTTTACCATTGAAACCTCGATGTGTTCGGACAATGATCAATATGGCATCGTTTTCTGGCGCAACAGCAGCTCGGGTACCTTTCGGTTTTGGGCGAACTGCCAAGGGCAACTGATGGTCGACCGCGTGTTGCCCGATGGCACATCGCGATTGGTCAATTGGCAAGCGGCGCGCAAACTTGCTCCAGGTGCGCCTTCACGGAATGTTTTCGGTATTTTAGCCAAAGAGGGTAATGTGGACTTCTATGTCAATGACACCTATCAGTTCAGCTACAAAACGCGTCCTAACTTAAGTGGAGGCTTGGGCATTATCGCTCGAACGGCAGGAGATAAAGACCTTACCATTCGTTTTTCTGACCTAATAATCTCGGAACCTGCGCCATAAAACAGCCAAAAGCATTATAATGACACAAAAGGCAACTTTCGTTGGTTGCGTCATACTTGGAGGACAGAAATGTCAGATAAACTAAGCATCTTGATCCCCATGGCTGGCTTAGGCTCTCGATTGCGCCCCCTGACCTGGAGCAGACCCAAACCGCTGCTCTCTTTGGCTGGCGCAACAGTGCTGGACCACCTTTTGGCCATGTTCAAGACAATCCCAGACCAAGAGTCAATTGAATATGTTTTTATTATGTCTCCGGGACAAGAACCGGTCATTAAATCTTATATGCAAAAACACCATCCCGAAAAGACGGTGAATTATGTAGAACAACGCACCATGCGCGGTCAATCGGACGCGCTTTGGCAGGCGCGTGGCTATATGGACGGCCCTATTTTGACCATTTTTTCAGATACCCTCATCGACAGCGACTTTTCAAACCTGCAAAACGAACAAGCCGACGCCATTGCCTGGGTGAGACCCGTGCCCGATCCGCGTCGTTTTGGTGTGGTCGAAGTTGATCCTACCGGATGTGTTACCCGCCTTATTGAAAAGCCCAATGAAATGCAAAACAACCTCGCCGTTGTGGGCTGCTATTACTTCAAAGACGGTAAAGCTCTAACCAAAGCCATCAAGGACCAAATGGCGCAAAACATCTCCCTAAAAGGCGAGTATTTCCTGGTGGATGCCCTGAACCTGCTGCTGGAGGACGGCGCAAAAATGCGGGTCGAACAAGTGGGCACCTGGCTGGATGCCGGCACCTCCGAAGCCCTGCTCGACACCAACCGCCATTTGTTGGAGCACGGCCGCGACAACATGAAAGACGGCGTCACGCTGGAAGACAGCATCATCATCCCACCTGTTTATATCCATCCAGAAGCACGTGTGACCAACTCGATTATCGGTCCTTTCAGCTCCATTGGTGCTAATTGTGTTGTGCAAAACAGCTCGATTCGCGATTCCATCCTCAGCCCTGGTGCGCATGTCAGCCATTCGCACCTCGACGCCTCATTAGTAGGCTATGATTGTGTTATCAATCAAATGAGCGGCAAGTTTAACCTGGGAGACAACTCCTGGGCAAGCTCATAAACCATTGAAAAAAAACGAACGAAGGAGATTCAATGCTTGAATTTATTAACCCACGCGTCAAGGAACTAAAACCCTCCGGAATCCGGAAGTATTTTGACATCGCCTCCACCATGGACGACATCATCTCTTTGGGTCTCGGCGAACCCGACTTCACCACACCCGAGCCCATCGTACAGGCTGGTATTCGCGCCCTGCAATCTGGCGCTACACACTACACCGCCAACCTCGGCTTATTGGAACTGCGCGAGGAACTCGGCGCGCATCTCCATCGCCTGCACCAAGTGCATTACGACCCCAACGAAATCATCATTACGGTGGGTGTTTCTGAAGCCCTTTACCTGACCTGTACCGCTATTTTGCAACCCGGCGACGAGGTCATCGTGCCCACCCCTGCCTTTGTTTCTTATGAACCCGAAGTCAAACTGGCCGGTGGCGTGATTGTTGAAGTGCCCACTTTTGAAAAGAACCTCTTCGTGCCCACCATCGAAGATATCGCTGCTGCAGTCACCGAAAAGACCAAAGCCATCATTCTGACCTACCCCAACAACCCCACCGGCGCTGTTGCCAACCGCGAGACCTTGCTCAAAATTGCTGACCTGGCACAGAAACACAACTTCCTGGTCATTGCGGATGAGGTTTATGACCGCTTGGTTTACGGCCAGGAACACATCTGCTTCTCGTCTCTGCCCGGCATGAAAGACCGCACCATCCTCTTGGGTGGTTGGTCCAAATCCTATGCCATGACCGGTTGGCGTCTTGGTTATGCCTGTGCCCACAAAGACATCATCAGCGCAATGGTGCGTGTGCACCAATTCTCCGTCATGTGTGCGCCCATCATGGCACAAATTGCCGGCTTGGAAGCCTTGCGCGTTGGCGAGCCTTATGTGCAAGCCATGGTCGAAGAATATGACAAGCGCCGCAAGTTAATTGTCGCCGGCTTCAACGAATTGGGCATGCCCACCTTTGAACCCAAGGGCGCTTTCTATTGCTTCCCTAAGATCAGCGGCTTTGGCCTCTCTGATGATGACTTTTGTATGGGTCTGCTCAAACAAGAAGGCGTCGTGATTGTGCCTGGTGATTCCTTCGGTTCGGCTGGAATCGGCTTTGCGCGTGCGTCTTACGCCACTTCTTACGAGCAAATCGAGAAAGCCCTCGAGCGAATCGCCCGATACGTCAAGAAACTGGGCTAAATAGTTGATTAATATGACAAATTGAGATATGGTTAACAAGTATGCTCGAGGAGATATGGGACTAACAACCTTCTCAATAGAAAACGGTCAATCAGACTGGTGTGTTATTTTGCGCACCGGCCTTTCTACTAACAAACTTTACCCCACAAAGGAGACTCTTTAATGTCAGAAAACACCAATGCTTTTACTATGGCACAAGCTCAATTCGACAAAGTTGCTGATCAACTCGAACTGGGCCAAGATATCCGCGAAATGTTGCGCTGGCCAATGCGCCAATTCACCATTCGCATTCCTGTCCGCATGGACGATGGCACTCTGCGTGTCTTTACCGGCTTCCGCGTGCAACACAACGACGTTCGCGGCCCCAACAAGGGTGGCATCCGCTTTGCTGCTGGCGAAACCATTGACACCGTTAACGCTTTGGCCATGTGGATGACCTGGAAAACAGCCGTTGCTGATATCCCCCTCGGTGGTGGTAAAGGTGGCGTGGATGTTGACCCCTCCACCCTCTCTGACGGCGAAAAACAACGCCTCGTTCGTGGCTATATGCGCGCACTCTGGAAACAACTTGGCCCCCGCCAAGACGTGCCCGCTCCCGACGTCGGCACCAACGCCCAAATGATGGGCTGGATGATGGACGAATATTCCGCCATCGTTGGCAAATACACCCCTGGCGTCATCACCGGTAAACCCCTCGGTGGTGGTGGATCTGAAGGCCGCACCGAAGCCACCGGCTTTGGCGTCTGCATCAACATCCGCGAAGCCATGAAACACCTCGGCATCGACCCCACCAAGACCAAAGCCGCACTCCAGGGCTTCGGTAACGTTGGTCAATATGTTGCCCTCGGTTATGGCAAGTACGTCGGCGGTATCGTCGTTTGCGTTTCCTGCTGGGACCGCGACGATCGCAAATCCTACACCTTCTATAAAGAAGACGGCATCGACGCTGAATTCCTAAAGAGCATCACCGATCAATATGGCACCATCGACAAAGCCAAAGCCCAGGCTGCTGGCTATTCCATTGAAGATGGCAACGCCTGGCTCGGCAAAGACGTGGACGTGGTTGTCCCCGCCGCGCTCGAAGGCCAAATCACTGGCGAAACCGTGCATCAGATCCACGCTAACGTCAAGATGGTTGCTGAAGCCGCCAATGGCCCCACCACTCCCGAAGCTGACAAAGTTCTGGCAGAACGCGGAATCTTCCTCATCCCTGACTTCCTCTGCAATGCTGGTGGCGTGACCGTTTCCTACTTCGAAGGCGTCCAGAACGACCAGAACTTCTACTGGTCACGCGAAGACGTGCTCGATAAATTGGACTACAAAATGTCCCAGGCTTTCGCTTCCGTTTTGGGCATGGCTCTGGACAAGAAAGTCTACATGCGCGACGCAGCCTACATGGTTGCCATCGACAAAGTCGTGCGCGCAATGAAACTGCGCGGTTGGATCTAATTCCAAACCGATAGCATCAATAGCTTAGAGCTACTCAACCTGGTGGGCAAAACCCACCAGGTTGTTTTTAACCACAGGGTTGTTTGGTCTACTTTTATATCGCGCAAAAACTTCAAGATAACGTTTGGTAAAGGTCCCCCGACCTTTACCCTGGACGCAGTCCATCTAAGCACAGGACTCTTTTCGCGAAAAGCCTGGTCAGGGAACCAAGCTTGAACGCTTAACGTTTTGATACGATACGCTTTTCGTTTTGCAACGAAACCGTTTGCGTTGCAAAACGAATGAAACGATGGAACGATAATGGTGTGTTTCGTTGCAATTTTTGATGTTTTTAACTTTTTTATCATTTTCTTATCATCCACAAGCCCTTTTCAATGTACAATGCCTTGAACCTGGGCATCAAGTGTGGGATATTAAAACAAAAGGAGATTATTATGGCAGATAGAACCGCAACCGCAATTTGGCAAGGCAACCTCAAAGAAGGCAAAGGCGAAGTCGAAATCGCCGGAACCCAGTTGCCCTACAGCTTCACCTCTCGCTTCGAAGAGGGCCAAGGAAGTAACCCCGAGGAACTCATCGCTGCCGCGCATGCCGGCTGTTACGCGATGGCTCTCAGTAATGAAATCGCCAGCAAAGGCTACACCGTTGAAAAAGTCGAAGTCAGCGCCAAGGTCAGCCTGCGCTTTATTGATGGCAAACCGACTATCGTCAGCAGCCATTTGGACTGCAAAGCCCAAATCCCTGACATTGACCCCGAAGTCTTCCTGGAAATCGCCGAAGCCACCAAAATGGCTTGCCCGGTTTCCCGCGCGCTGAACATGGAAATCAGCTTGGATGCCTGTTTGGTCAAGCCCCTCCCCAGACGAGGTTGGTGAGGCTAGTCCCTGCGCTACCGTGAGTAGCCGCACAAAAAATCAAACAAACCTTATAAAACGCCCAGTCTAAAGACCGACAGGGCGTTTTCCTTTATAATGAGCCGGAAAGGCCAAACAATGACGTCTGAAACAGCCCACGTTGAACTCCAAAAAATGGCTATCTATGCCAAAGATATCCGGCTCATGCGTGAAAAAGATGGCATCGCCCTATTTGCTGTGCTTGGAGACAACGACAAGCATTATGTCTTGAAGCTTTTTGAGAACAAAACCTACCGCAGGGAAATTTTGCATTACTGTCAGCTTCAAGCGATTGGCGTGCCAACGATTCCGGTCGTTGCGACAACCGATAGAGCCCTCTTGATGGAAGACCTCAACTTTAGCCAGGAGTGGCGTTTGGGTGTTAAAGAGGACATGGACTCCCCGGAAATCTCCTGCGCACTGGCTGATTGGTATCTGCAACTGCACGCCAAGGGCAAAACTCTGGCAAATGACCCCACCCGCCAGTGGTATTCCGAACTGGACTATTTCAACCCCGAAGATATCGCCTTAGTCAAAGCTCGCACAAATAGTGAAGATGCTCAAATCTGGAAAAGGATTGAGGAGAAGACTGACCTCATCCAGCGTCTCATCCAACAATGCGCCAAAACACTGACCTTCAATGACTTTTACTATGTCAACCTGGCGGTTTCACGCGATGAAAAGCGCGCTCTGATGTTTGATTACAATCTTTTAGGGGTCGGATTTCCAGCGATGGATGTCGCTAATGTGCGTGCCTCACTCAGTCCCAGAGCAGTCGAGGCGTTTCGTCAGGCTTATGGTCCGGTTGACCCGGTTGAAGAAGCGCTCGTTGCGGTGCTTGCGCCGATTACCGGTGTTGTGATGGGGGCTCAACGTGATAAACTGCCCGCTTGGTTTGATGAAGCCTGGCAAGAGCTCAACCAACCGGACTTTTTAAACAAATTAGAAGGCTTGAACACCTTCTAATCCATCATCGCTACGCAGACAAAAAACAGCTCGCAGCGTTTTTATATTTTAGAACTTGCCTTGTTTTGTTTAGTCTACGGCTTCCAGGCTAATTTCGGGGAAGAATTGGCGAATAGTGCCCGCTACCCAACCTTGTAAGGTTTGTTCACTAAGGTGGCAGTCTTGACACGCACCACCCAACTTCACCTTGACCACATCGCCTTCAATGGCGACCAAGCTCACCGTGCCATGATGATACTGCTCGATATAAGCGCTAATTTGTTCAATCAACCCGGCAATTTGTTCATTGCGCGAGAAATTTGGTTCTGTGTGAATATTCATACGTTCTCCTTTGCTTAATCATATCATAGCTATGTTTGGTTCATTTATTCCGTCGAAAGCCGGCAGGTTGCGCCGCCATCCACAATGAGGCTTTGACCGGTCATAAAACCCGATTGAGTGTTATCTGCCAAGAAACAAATAGCGGAGGCAATTTCATCCGGTTGCCCAATGCGACCATTCACCGTCTTAGCCGCCAAAGCCGCCATTTGGGCTTCTTCGGGCAACTCGCCTTCTCTGCCGCGGGTCATGCCAGCGCGCAACATGGGCGTATCCACTGCTCCGGGCAAAACAGCATTAACGCGGATCTCATCTGGCGCGAATTCAATCGCCATGGCACGCGTCAAAGCCAAAAGGCCGCCTTTGCTTGCCGCATAAGCCGCTATATTGGCGGATGTCGCCACAGCATGCACCGAAGCCACGTTCACAATTGCACCGCCACAAGCCTTTAGCATGGGATGTGCAGCCTGCGCCATCAAAAACGCCGCGCGCAAGTTGGTCGCCATTACCGTGTCCCAGTCCTCCAGACTGGTTTCAAGCAAAGGTTTCGTGACTTGATAAGCCGCGTTATTCACCAAGACATCCAAGTGGTCGGTAAAAACCTGCACCTGTTCAAAAATCCGCTCTACGGACTTGGCTTTTGAAAGATCCGCTTGGATATACAAGCCAACCTCAGGAAAATCAGCTGTCGCTTTGCGTCGTCCAATTCCGATGACTTTGTAGCCACGCTCGGCAAGCGCCAGAACAGTGGCTCGTCCAATCCCACCTGATGCGCCGGTAACGAGCGCTATTTTCTCTTTCTCACTGTTCATTTTGCCTTACTTTCTTATTCTGACACTAATTTGTTGTTCAGTTACTTGAACTGACTTTACTTTTCCAGCGCCTTCAAACTCTCAATATCGCCTACCGGGATATCCAAACCCAACAACAAGTTGCGAATGGAGTTCCAATGCACTCGTTCCCAATAGAAGGGACTGCTGTTGGTGTTGTGTGGTGAAAGCAGCACATTGCTCATCTTCATCAGTGGGCTCTCTTTGGACAAAGGCTCATACTCAAACACATCCAAAGCCGCGCCACGTATTTTCCCTTGTTGCAAGGCTTCAATCAAAGCGGGTTCATCTACCACCGGTCCACGGGAGGCATTCACCAATACGGCGCTTGGCTTCATCCAGGAAAGCGTTTCCGCATTGATGATCTTTCGTGAAGTCGGGGTCAATGAGGGGCAAAGACAGACATAATCTGACTTTTCCAACAGAGTACGCAAGTCCGTCATGGTGACATTGTTTTCCAGCACAAAATCTGGCGCGACTTCCACGATATCATAAGCATAAAGCTTCGCGCCGAAAGGTCGCGTGCGTCGCAAAACCGCTTTACCGATATTGCCCACGCCAATCACGCCAACCGTGCTTTCGCTGAGGGTGTGTCCACTGATTTTCTTCCACTCGCCCTGTTTCATGGCATCGTCCATCCAAGGCAAATTGCGTGCGAAGCAAAGCATCGCCGTTAAAACGCTTTCAGAGACCGGCACGGTAAAGGCATTGGGCGTATTCATAACCTTTACGCCATGTTCAGCAGCGGCGTCCTGGTCAATGGCATCAATACCCGTGCCCCACTTGGCAATCACCTTCAGGCGTGGCGCACAGGCAGCAATCACTTCGGGCGTATAACGGTCGTCGCCACAGATGGTGCCATCAAACTGCCCGGCAAACTTCAACAAATCTTCAACTTCCAGGCGTTCCAACACTTCGGGAACAATCACTTTGAGCCCAAAGCTTTCCAGAATGGGCGTAAAACGATCCATAAAAGGTAAGATATAAGGCGCGGTAATCAAAACAGTTTTCATTTTTCCTCACTTTTAGCCAAGCGGTGCGCCAAAAGCGCTTCTGCTACGCTAAAGTCAATTTCCTCATCAATATCCCAGGCTTCTTCAGCCTCTATTTCAAACATCATCGGTTTATGACCAATGCGATTAGAACGCGCCACAAGGTTTTCACGCGTAAAGAGGTAGATGCAGGAGTTTTCCTCATAGATGGGTGGCAAATCCTGGGTGCGCAACAAGACATTCGGGTCATGGTTCACCGCTTGGGTATTGGCATCCCACAAACGGGTTTGCAACCGCGTGACACCAAACAGCGAATCATGCTCTGGCCAGGCAGCGCGCAAAGCCTGAATCGCCTTTGAGATAGTTTCCGGCTTTAGTAACGGGTTTGTACTATGGGTCTGCAAATAAAGGTCAGCTTCGATTTGCTCCGTGTCATAGATCAAAATATCATTCATCGGACGCGTATCAGCGCGCATATGTTCGGGGCGCAGCAAGCGCTTAACCTCCGGGTAATTGCGTTCCAAGCCTTCGAGAACAACCGGTGAATCGGTATCCACCAGGATGGACTCAATCTCCGGGCAAGCCAAGAGTGTCTCGATAATATGCGCGTAGAGTGGTTTACCGCAGATTGGACGGTAATTTTTACCCACCACACGGACCGAGTCGTGCCGCATGGGTACTAATGCAACAATTTTATCGAGGCTCATTGGGCATCCTCCTTGAGCATAAAGTCCCCACCCGCCAACAAACCTTCCGAGAACGTCTGCAAGGCTTGTGAGTTTTCAGGCAAAAGCGCTTGCCACTCAAAGTCTTTCAACATGACGTAACCCTTCCAGTGTTTATCGGGTTCCAAAAAGTCGCCAAAAGGCAGGGAAGAGCGGTAAAGTTGGTAGTACAAGAAGCGGCGAGCGTTTTCGCGATGCTGCGCTGGTGCTTCGAGCTGCTCCACGTCCAAAAAGGCTTGCAAAGTTTCTTTATAAGCCTGGAAACCGGCTGGGAAATGCACCACATTGGACGCAGTAAACCGCGCTTTGCCTGCAGAAAGCACTGTCGCCCCTAAGATGGACGCCTCCATGCCAATCGTCGAATTGTAAATCATGACAAATTTGGACATGCGAATCAGGTCATAGGAATTGATAAACTCGCTTGGTGGGACAAAGAGAACATTATCCAATTGTTCAATGTTTCTTGAAGCCGCCCAATCTGCCACCGATTCCTCACTGGCTTTTCCCACCCGCGCTTCATCCGGATGCGCGCGAAAAACAAACAGCGTATCCGGGTTTGCTTTAGCCACCTCAAAAGCGTAGTCAAGCCAGGCAAACATATGCTCAAAAATGAGGTTGGCGTGCACTTGGCTCGTATCAAAAATGACGTTAGTGAAAACCGGCACCACCTGCTTAAACCCTTTGGCTTTTTCTAAAAACGCCGGGCTCAACTGGCTCATTTCAGGCCAAAACTTGACACCTGCCATGAAAAAATCGCCCTCAAAACGCTTGCGCAGATAATCATCCAATCGGGCGTTTTGGGCTTCATTCAACTTAAAACTTTCGGGAATATCAAGGTCATAAGCCGTGGCGTCACCTTCAGTAAAATAACCACTCATCGGCTGCAAACCGACCTCGTGACTAATCACACGAATGCCTCGGCGCTTTGTTAACCATCGCGCCAAGCCTTCAGGATAGGTCACCCCATTAAAGACAACCAGAGCCCTGGGGTCCAGCTCGTCCAGTGCCTTTTCAAATTGCTGAGAGAAAGACCACGCCGAACGGATGTAAGCCTTATAGATGAGCATCGTCGTATCGTCTTCTTGCAAATGATGTCTGCGCAAAATCCAGCGCACCGCCGGCAAGACCAAAGCACCCAAGGGGATATCCAAATGTTCAAAAGTATAGAGGTCTTCTAAACCAAGCCCTTCAAGCACGCTTTCCAACACCGGATCTTCTTCAAAAGTAAAGGGGATGCTTTGGGCTGCATCATACAGCACATCAGACTGCAAAACACAGGCATGACATGGTGGGCGCAAGTGCTTGTCTTTGCGGTTTGTTCCCAAAACGCAGGGTTTTAAACCGCGGTTGCAAACAAAATATTTCACCGGTATGCCCTGCAATGCCAATGACCATGCAGCCAGTCGCGAAAAGGCTGCGTTCAAACTCACGCCAGAAAGGCGAGTGCTGGCATTGAAAAACAAAACCGGCTTTCCTTGAGCGGGCTTTTGATGCTGTGCCACCGCTTTTGAAACCGCCGTAATACGCGCATTGTTCGCCTTGGCTTCAAGCTCCATAGCCAAACGATTGCGCGCTCTTCGAAAAATGCTCTCTTTAATCGTCATTTATGAATACCGCCTCAGTTTGCTCATGGATGACTTCTCGCTGTCGTAAACTTGCTTCACGCCATCGCCAAGTGACCGCTCGGTCACACGGATATACTTCACCAAACGGGTTATACCTTGCGGTTCCACCGACGCGGATTGGTCGGAACCCCACATGGCGCGATCCAGAGTAATATGACGTTCCACCAAACACGCACCCATCGCCACCGCCACCGCTGAGGTAACCAAACCAACCTCATGGCCACTGTAGCCAATTGGGCAATCGTAAAGCGCTTGAAGTTTGGGAATCATGCGCAGGTTAAGCTCTTCAGGAGGGCAAGGGTAACTGCTGGTGGTATGACAGATAATAAGATTGTCCAACCCCAGAATGTCTACCGCGGTTTGAATTTCTTCCATGGTCGACATACCAGTCGAAATGATAATTGGTTTGCCGGTGGCTTTATAGGCACGCAAGAGGTCTTTATCGGTAATCAGCGCGCTGGGAATTTTATGCGCGGCTGGGTCAAATTTTTCAATAAACTCCACCGAAGGGATATCCCATTCCGAAGCGAACCAAGTGATACCAATCTCCTTGGCGTATCGGTCTATCTCAGCGTATTCCGCTTCACCAAACTCCGTTTTATAGCGGTAGTCCAGATAGGTGATGTAGCCCCATGGGGTCTCGCGCATCTGAGCACGCTGATGTTCCGGCACACAAATTTCAGGTGTGCGCTTCTGGAACTTCACCGCGTCCATGCCACCCTGTTTGGCTGCCAACATCAGTTGCTTGGCGATATCAATGTCGCCATTATGATTGATGCCGATTTCGCCAATCACATAAGTTGGGTTGCCCTCGCCGATTTTCACATTTCCGATTATTACTTCTTTAGTCATCTTAACTCCATCTATTCATCGAACGATTGCCAGTGCGCAATCAACTTGTCACAAAGCTCACGCAAGGCACCTCGCCCGCCTTTATGCTCTAAAACCAAATCCGCACGGCGCAAAACTTCTTGGTGTGAATCTGCCGGTGCGACAAAATAACCAGCCACATCCAATGTGGGCAAATCGTTGACGTCATTGCCAACGAAGATGGTTTCCTCAGGAAGCATGCCCCGTTCTTGCATGGCATTTTTCAAGGCTGTGGCTTTGTCATCGATAGCTTGCATGACTGGTATGCCCAATTTTGCAGCCCGTTGAGAAACCACAGGATTGCGCTCTTTAGAAATAATCAAACATTCCACCGGACTTTGCGCCTTCAAAAGGCCAAAACCGAGCCCATCCGAACGGTCTGCGCGCACACTTTCAACCCCATGTTGATCGACGGTCACACGATTGTCGGTAAATACACCGTCAAAATCCATCACCAAAAACCTGGGTTTTGCAGGAAAAGTGCGGCGCTTATTAGCAGGATCGACAACCTCACCGCTGAGCGCTTTGAGGGTAGCTTCAGCCCCGGGCCAATCACGTGGCAGGTCAATATCCACCGTGAACTTTGGGTGGATATGCAGCGGGTAAAGCACATCACCCGTCAAGGACTGCTTCTCTAAAATAGTCACAATACGAATGGCATCGATATGACCTGTTTGCCAATAGGTCTGCGGCAGAATCTGGCGTGGCGCATTATAAGGCTCAGCAATCCCATCAACTTGCAACAAAGGCTTCATCGCACCACTCACTTCATCCACCGTCCACATCTTGAACGGGTTTTGTCCGCTGGGCACAACGCCGCGCACGCAATCCGCCTCTGGGTGTTCCAACAAAGACGTCACCGCCTCATCAACCAAGTTCGTCGGACGCACCGGCGAAGTTGGGCGCAACTGCACCACCACCTCGGGCTGATAGCCCTCATTTTCCTTAAGCCAGTCCAGCGCGTGGCGCATAACTGGGTAGTCGGTTGTTTTGTCTTGTGCTAGTTCGGCGGGACGCATAAAGGGCACTTCGGCACCCCATTCCCGTGCGACCTTGGCAATGGCTTCATCGTCCGTCGAGACGATAACGCGCGTCACCATCTCGGCACGCAATCCAGCCAGAATGCTATAAGCGATCAAAGGAAAACCAGCAAAAGACTTGATGTTCTTGCCCGGAATGCCCTTTGAGCCACCGCGCGCGGGGATAATCGCTAAAACTTCGGGTCTGTTTACCATGCTGTCCAGCCTCCATCAACAACCAGGTTACTACCAGTCATATAGCTGCTGGCGTCCGAGCACAAGAAAAGCATCGCCGCATCCATTTCATCAATATGCGCCATGCGTCCCATGATAGTTTTAGCGGCATAGTTTTCTTCAAACGTTTTGTTGTGATTGTTATAAACACCACCCGGCGTTAAGGCGTTGACGCGGATGTTCTTGCCGGCATAATAAGCCGCCAGATAACGTGTAAAACCCAGTACGCCAGCCTTGGCAACCGAGTAATCACCCGGTTTATAAAGCACATTACCATCCACCTCAGGATAAATGCGTTGGTCGGGACCATTTAAGCCGTAGGTTGAACAGATATTGACAACCACGCCGCGTCCGGCATCCAACATCGCCGGCACCGCCGCCTGCGTAGCGAGGAACATGCCGGTGAGGTTGATGTCCAACGTAAAGCGCCAGGCTTCGGGTGAATAATGTTCAAAGGCGTTCTTGTTTTGTTTACCCAGGTTTTGCGGGTCAAACTTGGGGTCCATCGCCGCACTGTTGACCAAAACATCCAAACGACCAAAACGTTCGCGTGTCTTTTCAACTAACCTTTTGCAAGACGCTGGGTCGGTGACATCCAAAGCCAAAGCGATGGCGCTATATCCCTTTTGGGTTAAGGCTTCCGCATGAGTCTCGGCTGCCTCAATATTGAGGTCTGCCACCACGACATGTGCGCCAGCCTGAGCCAAAGCCAGGGTAAAGCGTTTACCCAAAAGCCCCGAACCACCCGTAACCAGCGCGGTTTTGCCCTGCATACTAAACTTATCTAAAACGGTTTTCTCTGTCATATTGTTCTTCACATTCTACCACTCTAAGGTCACCTTGCAGCTACCAGCCTCACTGGAACGCTTGACGGCAGACACCACTTTTTGGGCGCGAAGTCCATCTTGCAAACTGCAATAGTCCATTTCATCACCACTACATAAGCGCAAAAACGCGCGCATTTCATCCAAAAACATGGCGTTGCGCTCAAAACCAACGGGAGGTTCTAAAGTCTCAGAAGGTCTTCCATTGGCATACAAAACATTCGCCTTACCGTCGGCATTATCCCAAAGCACCCGCCCCTTTTCACATGTGATTTCCATGGTGTGAGAAGGTGGTTTTTGATAATAATCCAAATGAACTTGTCCCAAAACACCGTCAGAAAAGTTCAAAAGCACATCCGCGTGGTCTTCCACATCCAATTCCAGCGAACTGACATGCGCACAACGTGCGCTAAGCGATCCAATCTCGCCAAACAGCCAGCGCATCGTGTCAAAAGGATGCGATAATGTGTTGACCACACCGCCACCTAGGTCGGCACGTGCGGCATAACTGCGGCGATAGTCCTCCCAGGGATGCCAATCGGGCAAGTACTCACCCCAATGCGCCCGTGCGTAAAGCACCTTGCCCAAGCCGCCAGCATCCAACAAAGCTTTGATGGCTTTAAAAACTGGATGAAAGCGAAAATGGAAACCGACCATGGCGCGTTTTTTCTGCGCGTCAAGCGTTCTTTGCAAAACGTCCAAGCCTTCCAGGCTATCTGACACTGGTTTTTCAATCAGGAGATGCGCGCCAGCAGCGGCAGCCTTTAAAGCCACCGACAAGTGCAAAGCGGTCGGGTTGGAGACAATAACACCATCCGGCTTTTGCTCAAGGGCATCATCCAAGTCATGGTATGTTGTAAAAGGTGCCAGTTCATCATCATCCAAAGTTGCCAACCCACTGCGATAAAGCAGGATGTCTTTGACGCCCAGGGTGAGCAGATTGCGCAAGTGACGGCGACCAATCGAGCCTAATCCAGCAATCAAAATTTTCATTTACGCGCCTCCCCCATGCACTTTTTGATAAAGCCAGTTGGTAATGCGGTCTGCCAAACCACGCACCTTGGGCAATCCCCAAAATCCTTTTGGCTGGGCGTGTGGCTGGCTGTCACGAACTGCCGCATGGGTTTCGATGCCATTCTTGGCAGCGAGGGCCGCCACTTCGTCATCAATCGCATTACCCAAAAGCCGCATCGTCTGCTGGCAGGTCGTCAGACGCAAATAGCCTTTGGCATCCATGCGGTCGTCCATTTCCACCATGCGACCCATCATTTTATCGCTCCAGCCACCGTCGAGCATTTCAGAAAGCGTTTCCAAGAGTACCTTTTTCGGCAGAAGCACCTGAAAATGATGTGCCGAGACCCAGGCTTTTAGCCCTTGATAGCTCACCACAATGTCTTCCAAACCTGCGATTTCGCTCTGATAGCGTTCTTCGGTCCGGCCGGAATTGTCCATATACTCTTCTTCCCACTTTCGGGGGATGAGTTGGCCACGCTCAACCGCTTCGGGTTGACTGGCTTCAAGCTCGGCAGCCCATTTGACAGTGGTTTCGCTACTCATATTGACACGTTGTTTGATATAAAAACCGGTCACCGCGCCAACATTGGGGAAAGCATCGAGTAAAGCCAGGTGGGCGTCCAGCCAGCCCGGCATGTGATACACATCATCATCGGTATAGGCTATCACGCTGCCCATCGCTAACTGCCCAATGCGCCACAAGGCGTTGAGCTTACCGACGTTATGGTTGGAGAGCACCAGGGTGTCAATCGCGCCGTCTTTTTGAAGGTCCTTAAGATAAGCCACCAATTCAGGACAAGAGCCATTGTCAAAAACCAAAAGTTCAAAAGCACCTTCGGTATTTTTGAGAATGCTTTGCAATGTCAGCTTTGTGACTTCAAGGCGATGCTGAAAATAGCCGCTTAAATTTGGCACATAGGTCAGCACGGCGACGGTCACCCGTGGTGGCTCAAAGTCGAGGGTCTTGCCACGGGATGGGTTGATGCCAAATCGGGGCATTATGCGCCTCCGTTCTTTTGGTTTGAGTCTAAGCTTTCGCCCGTTTCCAAAGCGGCGAGGGCTGCGTCCATTTCTTTTTGACGTTGCGCTTCTCTTTTGGCTTGCTCGGGCTTGATAAGTTTGAACAAGGCCTGACTGCCACCATACCAGCCCAGGTTCAACAGGGGCCAGTGAATTAACTCCCGGATAAAACGCTGGCGACTGCGTGGCATGGGCAACAGGTTGCCATCCACCAAGCGCTTGGCGGAATCGTCCAGGTCAAAAATCGTGCGTCGTCCACCCGCCAAACGAATGTTTACGCCGGTTTCGGGTTGACGATAGTGAATCTGCCCACCAGGCAAGTGACTGTAGTCATGATTTTGGTGGATGATGTTGATGGCTTCACTACAATCCACAACAGGCCATCTTTTACGGCGACCTTCGTAAATCATCCAGTTGTCCCATCCAGCGCGTCCCACACTAAAATCGGGTATGTCTTCAAAACAGGCTCGCGGAAAAATGAAATAATCGCTTCCCGCGCGGGCATGCCGTTTGCCTTCCGTTTTTGCTCTTGTCAAAAGGGACTCCTGCCAGCCTTTTTCAAATGGAAGTTCCTCAGTAACGTCCAGGTCAAAACGTTGACCAACGAGCAAAAAGGACTTCAGCTGTAGGCTAACAATCTTGAGTGTTTCAATAAAATCAGGGAAAAGAATAATGTCGGTGTTGACATAAGCCAAAAAGGGGCTGTCGTTTTCATGTCTGCCTAAATCAAAAATAGAGCTGATTAAGGGTGTGCCTTGGGCGTTGACCTGCGCTTCGGGTCGGTGAATAAAACCAAATTCGAGGGCAACTTCCGGCGCGCCAACTTCATCACCCACCAAAACCACTGCGACCTCATCGCCCAGCGCTTTCCAGGAGACTAAGGCATTGCGCTGAATAGTGATCACATGCGGATCTATAAAAGGTTTAGGTGTGGTAAAAAGGGTTAACAGGGGCGTCATTTAAGCCTCCAACCAGGTGTCTTTTGGCTTAAGGCGTGTGACCAGCTTACGCCAGGTCATCGCCAGTTCCCGCTTAAAGGCCACTCCATGTTCCGCACGCACCTTTAGTTCCTCAGGCTCACCCACAATCGGTCGCGCCAAAGCGCCGATGTAAAGATTGAGCGTTTTGGAACGAGGTTTGCCATGCTTACGGAAGGCTTGAATCTCAAAACCCGCCAGGCGCAACATTTCTTGCAGGCTATGAGGGGTAAAGCAGCTGAGGTGTGCCAGTTCATAGGAATCATGTGCGTAAAAATTGGGCACTTCAACCAACAAAGCGCCATCACTGGCCAAAAGTGATTTGCGAATGTCATGCAAAGTTTCTAATGGCTGTTGCAGATGTTCCAAAACATGCATCATCGTCACCAAATCAAACGGTTTATGGTTGGTTTCCTGCAGGGCTTCCAGGGAATTGAACATCGGTATTTCGCGAGATTCGGCTAAAGCACGATAGGCATTGCCTGGCTCCACACCGGTCACTTCCGCGCCAAACTCATGGCGCAAGGTGTCCAGCAGCAAGCCCGAAGAAGCGCCAATATCCAAAACATTACGCGGCGCAAAGTGCGCTGAGCGCAAAAACTGGCTTTGATCCAGTGCGCGTAGGGTTTGTTGACGCAAATCTTTGGGCGTCGGCTCTTCACTGGCTTGATAAAGCTTGCGATAGCGTTCTTCATAAAAACTTTCATCACCGGCAATGGTCTCAGCCCGATTTTGAAAAACAAAACCACAGGTTTGGCACAAGTAATACGCCACCGGATGGCCAAAGCTTTCAATTGTTTGATATTTCTTCGTCTTCACACTGCCACATAAAAGGCACTGCGGGTGCTGCATCGTTTCAGTCATGCTTACCTTTCGTCAACCCGTCGGCCGTGTTCGCCGCGCGTTGGTCAATATCCAAAAAACTTTTATGCTTCACATCTTTGAGCGACTCTTGCCACTCAGGATGCTCGGCGTTGGCTTGGAGTAACTCATCGAGATTAAAACCCTCATTTTCACCAAAATAGGCGTAAACCTGCTCGGCCAAAGCCAAATCCACCGGCGTATCCACCGTAAAACGTAGATGGCCAATATCGCGTGGGTCATCCACCACGCAGACTTTGGCGCGTCCAGGTTCCTCATAAAGCCAGGGCATCACGTGTTCACGCTCAAATGTCAGTGAGGCGTTTTGCCAGGCGCGTTCCAACGCTTCAAAGCTACAGACCTCAGTATCCATGCCGATAGGTGTTGTGCGTTTAAGCGGCGGCGGCAAGCGGTTGGCGGCAAAATCACAACCCTCATCAAAAAAGCGTTCAACCACGCGGTCAATTTCAAAGGGGTCAATCATCGGGCAATCGGCAGTGATGCGCACAATCGTCGCTGCCTCAAAATGTAAGGCGGCCTGATAATAACGGTCGAGCACATCATAAAGATTGCCTCTAAAGCAATCGGTCTGCCAGTCCACACAGGCTTTTAATATCGCGTCATCACTGGGGTCGGTGGTTGTGGCAACCACAACCCGGTCAACCATACGTGCGCGCCGCACACGGTCAATAACCCGTTTGAGCATGGGCACACCGGCAATGGGCAACAAGGCTTTGCCGGGCAACCGGCTGGAGCTCATCCGCGCCTGAATGATGGCGACAATCGGTCTGCCGACCTTTGAGTCACTCTCAGTCATCCCTATTGCTCCCCACTCGGATTTGGGTCAATCGTGATGGTGCCCATACTGTCTTCAAAAGTTTTCTGTGCGCCAATCAAGCCTTCTGGCGTGAAAATGAAGATGTTAATCCACAAATGGCTCTGCTCTTTGAAGGCATAAGCAATCCAGGCGACTTCATCCTTAACAAACTTGAAACGCACCATCGAACGTCCGCCTAAATGGAGCGTGGATTGCTCCACCTGTGCGTCTTCACTGTTCAAAATGCGTTCCAAACCAATCGCGGTGGCGGTCAAGGGGAAGGCGTGCAGGGCTTTATTTTTTATGACCAGGAAATAGAGGGGATTTTCTTCAATGGTTTCAGAATCCCATCCCCACCAGGCAACGTTCTTTTCGATATTATTGAGCAATCCGCTCAAAAGCCCATCTTCACCACCCGTAAAGCGTTTGATTGTGTCGATGACTGTGGGTAGGTCTTCCTGAACATCGCGTTCCTTGAAGCTCGGTGGCAGCATGATGCTCATGCCTTGACCATAATAGCGCTCCATGCCACTGGGTGTTGGCTCGGGTGTAGGGGTTTGTTTGTTAAAGGACAGCAGATTACAAGCGCTGACCGAGAGCATCACCAAGACGCTAAACAGTAGGATCAAGCGTTTAAGCATGTCCGACCTCTTTTCTTTTTTGATCAACATAACGATAACAATCCAATAATTTCATTTTATTTTCTTGCCAGTTGGCTTTTTCCTGAGCAATCAAGCGAGCCTGATGTCCCATCTCGCGCCAATCAGCCTCTTTGAGTTTTAATAGGATGTCTGCCAGGCTCTCAGGGTCATTGTCCGGAAAAACCCAGCCATTCAGGCCATCACGCACCCATTCAAGGTTCGCGGGAATATCAGACACCAGGGAGGGCAGCCCACAAGCCATGGCTTCCATCAATGAAACCGAAGACCCATCCACATGACTGGGCGTGACATAAATGTCCGCCGCACCATAATACAAGCCCAATTCAGCATTGGGCACACGACCGCCAAAGAAAACTTTGTCGCTAACACCGGCTTGATTGAAGAGCCCTTCAATATAGGGTCGCTGACTACCGTCACCCAAAAGCAAAAGGCGCAAGTCAGGTGCCTTAGAGGCAGCAAGCGCAAAAGCTTTGGCGAGGACATCCACCCCATATACAGGTTCCATTGTGCGCAAACACAGTAAAACGGTCTTATCTTGCAGGTTTTGAGCTTCGCGCCAGCGTTTTCCAGCGGCTACTACGGCCTGTGGCGAGAATTTTTCAATATCAACACCCCAAGGGAATATACAAATGCGGTCGGGTTCGAAGCCAAGGTCCACCGCCTTCTCCGCCGAGCATTGGGCGTCGGTAATCAGGGCAGTTGAGTGCGCCAAAGCGAATCGTGCCCGACTTGCCATGCCCACGTCCATATGCACATCGCGCATCAAGTCAAAACCCCAGCTCATACTCAACAAAGGCTTAAACCCAGTTTTGGCAACCAGATAGGACAAATCATGCAAAGGACCAGCATGCACCAGGTCGGGTTTTAACGCTTCCAGAAGCTTTTTCAAGCGCCTGACCAAAACAGGAATCTGCCACAATCGCAAAGGCCCTTTGATGCCCTTCCAATCCAGTGGTGTGACCCCATTCGGCGTTTTGAACTCGCCATCGTAGAGCCGAAGCACATAGGCTTCATGCTCACTCTCGGCGAGCGCTGCCATAAAGCGTTGGTCGTGCACGCTATCGGATCGGGTGAAATACAAAATGCGCATCTTTACTCCAAATGCGTCCAGCGCAAGTCCTGACCTTGCTTTAGGTCCTGGCGAACCTTCATGCCTAACACCTTGTCAAGGTCATAAGGCATAATAGCGCCTGGTGTAGCCGGTCTGAGAACCGAAACCATATCCCGTTCAATCACCTCGCCGGCTTTAATATCCCGCGCGGCACGCAAACAGCGGCGCTGCACCACCACAGTTTCTTGTTCATTCTCGGTGACAACCTTGTTCCCAGAACCTAATGCGCGTTCCAATTGACGGGTGTTTTGCACCATGTCTGCCCAGCTTTCAGGATTCATCGCAAAAGTATGGTCGGGACCTTCCCGGTGGTTATCATCTGTGAAGTGTTTTTCGACCACCCGCGCGCCTAAAGCGACCGCGCCAAGGGTGGTGGCATGGCCATGGGTGTGATCACTCAAACCCAAAATGAGTTCGGGCCACATCTTGTGATAAGTCTTCAAAACGCGCAAATCGATATTGTCAAAATTGCCATCGGCGGCGGTATAGTTGGTGTTGCACTGCATCAAAACCAGTTGGGGATTGATTGGTAGAATAGCATCCACCGCGCGCTGAACATCTCCGATGGGTGACGCTCCAGTGGCTAAGAGCACCGGCTTGCCTTTTTTCGCGATACGCAAACAAGCTTCAATCCAGGTAATATCGCCAGAGCCGATTTTATAAGCCGGCACATAGTCTTCGAGCATATCAATCGCCTCAAAGTCATAAGGCGCGGAGAAGAAATCAATACCCTGACGGTCACAGGCTTCCTTGAGGAAAGGGGTCCACTCAAAGGGAATTGAAGCATCGTTATAGACCTCGGTAACGCTCTTTTTCCATTTGGCTTGGTGCGACACCTGACCATCCATGTGGGCAAAACCGTAATCCGACACAATCTCCGGACCTCTAAAGTTTTGGAACTTGGCGGCGTTTGCCCCAGCCTGAGCAGCCAGACGAATGAGCTCAATCGCGCGTTCGAGCGAACCGTCATGATTGGCGGCAATATCAGCCACAAAATAGGTGGGATGTTTTTTGCCAATCAGGGTGTTTCCAATTTTGATTTCCATGTTGCCTCCATTAGGCCGGGTTTTTGTTTTATGCCTTGTAGCCAGCCAGTTTTTCGCGCCAGCCTTGATCCAATTCAAACTTAAGCCGTTCAAGACCTTGGGCGAGTCCTGGCAAAGGGTGTCCCAAAGCGGACGCTAATTTACTATTATTGGTGCTTAGGTTGAGTGAGCGGACTGCGTCACGATATTGGTCTTTTGCGGAAACAGCTTTGATGAGACTCCCATCCAAGCCAAAAGTTTTTGCCATGGCGACGCCAAAATCATATTTACTCAAAGTATCGCTACCGAAGGCGTGCCAAATGCCGGAAAGATCGGCTTCGGCAATCTCTAACAAGGTTTCTGCAAGATGTCGCACAGCCATCGGGTTGAAGAACATGTCGGTAAAGCCATTCACGGTTTTTCCTGCGCTCAGATTGTTGTAGAAAAATTCCGACAAGCTGCGGTTGCCATCCATCGTCCAGCCGTAAAAAACAACGCGGGCAATAGCGGCATCTGGGTTGGCGTCCAGCACAGCACGCTCGCCAGCCAACTTACTCAAAGCGTAGGCGTTGAGTGGGTTGACCAGGTCATCTTCTTTATAGTTACCTTTGCTGCCATCGAAGACCGCATCGGTCGAAATCTGAATCATCTTAGCGTCAAGGTCTTTTGCCACTTTAGCCATCACCCCTGGCACCTCAGCATTAATACGGTGGGTCAGTTCGGGCTGCTTCTCGGCGATGTCTATATTGGCAATCGCCGCGCAATGAATGATGACTTCCGGCTCCAGGTCACACAAACGTTCAGGCAAACCCTTTAGGTCGCCTAAATCCACACTTTGGCTCACAAACGGCGTGTTTTTCAAGGCTTTTGAGTGTGACCAACCGGTCACTTTATAGCCCTGCTCCTCAGCCAGGAGCGCTAAATTCAGCCCAAGGTGGCCGCTCGCGCCGGTAACCAGCACTTTGCTCATGGTTTACTTATCCTTCGCCAGTTCCGCTTCAATGGGCTTGACAATTTCATTAATGCCAGCCACATCCAGCCACTCGGTATTATTGGCGCTGGTATAGGTGAAACCGTCTGGTACGCTTTTGCCCTTATCTGCCCAGGCATGGCCAAACCAAAGGGCTTCGACTGAGGGCTGTACCACAAACAAATCTTCCAGTTCCACGGTTGTGCGGGCTTCATCCTCAGAAATCAAGCTTTCGTGCAATTTTTCGCCAGGTCGAATGCCGATAATTTTAATTTCAGCTTCCGGCGCAATCGCTTTTGCCAGATCGGTCATTTTCATACTGGGAATCTTGGGCACAAAGAGTTCACCACCCTGCATTTCTTCCACACAGCGGATAACGAAACGCACGCCTTGTTCCAGCGAAATCCAGAAACGAGTCATACGGTCGTCGGTGATGGTCACTTCACCGGAGGCACGTTGTTTAATGAACAAAGGCACCACCGAACCACGTGAACCCACCACATTGCCATAGCGTGAACAAGCGATACGGGTTTTTCGTCCACCCGCATACGCATTGCTTTGCACCATCAGCTTTTCGGCTGCCAACTTCGTGGCGCCATACAGGTTGACCGGATTGACGGCTTTATCGGTGCTGAGCGCCAGAACTTTCTCGACATTATTGGCAATAGCGGCGTCGATGACGTTGCTAGAGCCCATAATATTGGTTTTGATGGCTTCCATGGGATTGTATTCACAAGCCGGCACCTGTTTGAGCGCGGCGGTGTGAACCACAATATCCACGCCATAAAACGCGGTCATCAAACGGTCGCGATCCCGAATATCGCCAATGAAATAGCGGATGGAGGGATGGTCAAAGCCGCCGGTTGTGCGCATTTCGTGCTGCTTCAACTCGTCACGGCTAAACACAATGATTTTCTTGGGTTGATATTCATCCAGCATCAAGCGGATAAACTTTTTGCCAAATGATCCGGTGCCACCGGTTACCAAAACGGTTTTTTCTTTCCAGTTCATGTTTACTCCTTAGCGTCCTCACGCTTTGGTTTTGAAAATACGATAAGCGGGTATTGCCCGTTTTCGCCAAAATATCGGGGGAAGAGGTCTTCCAACCAGGATAATTTCAATAGTAAGAGTTTGCCAAAGCCATTATTAGGGATGACTTCGCGCAAAAAACGCACACTGACACTGCGCCAGGCGCGGATTTTATAAGGAATGGCATCACCCATCACTGACTTAAACCAGGCCGCGCTGGTTTTAACCACATGCGTTCCTGCGGGACCACTCATCTTGCGGTCAGGATCAGCCACATCCTGCTTGGGTTCAGTAAGAAGCTCAGGTTTTGGCGCCCGGCGAAGCCGGCGTGCGATGGCGCGCACTTTTTCCCAAAACGGCGCAAGTTTATGCTCGCCCCACCCGTCTACGGTCACCATGGTTCCACCTGGTTTCAGGGTTTTGAACATATTAAGGTAACCATCTCGTTTTTCTTCAACAGGCAGGTGGTGAATGGTATGCAAGGAAACAATGCCGTCAAAGCTTTCTTTGGCAAAAGGTAAATGGGCAACGTCGGCGACGACATAAAAACCTTTATCGCCCAGCTTCTTGCGCGCTTCCTGCATCGCAACATAGGATAAATCCACACAAACCCGTTTCTCATAGCCCTCGGAATACTTCAGATAGGCTTCATATTGCACAGGACCCGAACCAGCATCCAACAGGTAGCGCCCAGTTTTGGGGAGCTGTTTGCCAACCCGTGCGTGGGCGTGCGCCACATAGCGTTTGGAAACTTCGCGCAGGTCTTCGTATTCAGCGTTTTGATAAAGGCCATTGCCCTCAGTCTGCCAACCGACCTGGTCGTAAAACTTACCGACTTCTTGCTTATTCACTTCAGTCATTGGCATGCTCCGAAAGAGTTTTAAGTTCATCCAAACGTGCCAGCCCACGCGCTTTCCAGTCCAATGGTTCGCCCACCAGGTAGCCAAAAGTTTGACCGTAGCGTTTTTGACCCTGGTCTGAAAGCACATGACTCAAAGGACGGGTTTGGAAGTCTTCTGCCAACCATAGCAAATGCCATGGGAAAGGCAGCGAATACTCGAAGAAGAAAAGGTAAGCATAGAGCCAAACCTGTTCGATTTGTTTTTCAGTCAGTCTAAAAGCGCTCGGATTGGCAACAATCTCTTGCAATAGGCTGGTGTAAGCCACCCAATCAGTGGGCTCATGGGTAAAGCCTTTGTTGGCATAATGGGTCTTGCCGGTAATCACCACTGGCACCCCAGTCATGGCCATTTCCATACCCACCGTTGTGGTGAAAACAATGCCCAAATCGGCAATTTCGATCAGGTCATAGGTGTTGGTTTTGTCTTCCGGACGCACGATATGGATATGGTCGGGCAGTTCCTTGAAAGCTTCGTTAATCACCTGAATCATGGAGGTCCCATGGGTCTTGAGCTCGCCGGGGTGCACGCGCACCACCAATTGTGCTTCGGGATGGTCAATGAAGTGTTGAATCGTACCCACAATCATTTCAGCCATCGAGCCTGTGATGCGTTCCCGGCCCAGGGTCAGGCTATCGCCCAAAACATTGGTGGGCAAAAGCGCAATGGGCCTTTCATCCAAGCCCAAATTCTTTTTAGCCGTTTCCGCACCCTGTGAGGGATTTTGTTGCCACTGGCGAGCGAAATTGCCCCACAGGCGTGCGCCTTTACGCGCCGCCAAAAGCTCCACCATGGCTTGGCGGGCTTCTTCGGGCAGAGCCTGTCCACCCAAACCGTCCCAAAGCGCCGTGGTGTCGTGGCTCATGATTTCGTCATTTTGAGCAATCCAAATGCGCTCTCTTTGGTCAGCGAATTCAAAGGTCATGGTTTCGATGCCCATCTTTCGTGCCACCTTATAAGCCACGCCCATTTCCAAAATTGTGCCGTTGGGGATAATAACTACATCAGGTCGTTCGCGCTCAAAAGTCCGTTGCAAGGCTAAAGCAGCCGGCAAATTGCGGCGCAATCTGAAGTTATACAGGTCATCATTCTCACTGATTTCTTCAATTTGCTTGGTATACATCGTGTCATACCGCGAGACCTGTTTGGCAATTTCCAACAAATCTGCGGGGTAATCACCATCAGCCCAGCGGTAGTAACGCAGTAAGTCAGGCAATAAAGGCAGGACTTGAATAATGTCGCGGGTTGGTTTGAGCAAGTCCTGGGTATAGAGGTCCTGGCGGCGCACATCAAAGCGGTTGATGTCTTTATCCCACTCTGCAAAAGGCAAATAGGCTAACTGAACTTGGTGTCCCTGACCCGCCATCGCCAAGGCGATTAAACCTGCCTGTTCAATCCAATAATGGAGCGAAGCAAAAATGAAGACTTTCTTCGGCTTCGCATTGTGCCGGGCGTTGGACTGCACCTCGTGCACCGACTGTGTGAGTACATCCTTGATGCCACCCAGTTTATAATGCGCCTGCCAGGGTCGACGCGATCCGCGAATCGCCCAAAAGAGCTCCGCACTAAAGGGTAAAGCACCAAGAAAATCTTTAAAGTTATTTCGCATAAGGTTATCCTTTTTCCTGTATGTCCCAGTTAATGGGCAAACGCACACCACCCGGTCGGGGTTCTGGCCATTGTGTACCTGGGGCACCACTGGCATCCACCGAGAAGCTAAGCGCTTGGTCATCCTGGAAGTAACGCCGCACCATGTAGGAACTTGCGTTCACTCCCAGCACAAAACGCCCTTCATTGAGCGTGTTGGCTGGGATGACACAGCGGCTGGTATAAACACCTTTGGGACGCATGGTAAATTCCTTGAATAAGGCTTCGTCATCGGTGTCAAAACTGGTAAAAATCGCCTCGCCACGGGTGCTATTAAGATAGTAGCCCACGCGCAAGCCGGTGATATCTTCTTCACATTCATAATCAATTTCAATCGTGATGGGCTCCACACTGCGCATGCTGTCCGAAACATTGCCGTCTTTATCCACCACGCGAATTGCCAACGGCCTAAAGGGCGCAGCATTGGCAGGCACTTCATCCGGTTCCCAATAGCGTTCACCGAGTTTAGACATGCCACGATTGAGATAAAAATCGACCGCCTCAGCGCTTGGCGCACGTTTGATGACCGTACCTTTATCCAGGACGATGGTTTCTTCGGTCAGCCGCAAAATCGCCGACATATTGTGACTGACAAAAAGCACCGTGCGGCCACTATCGGCGACATCGCCCATTTTACCCAGACACTTGCGCTGAAAATCGGCATCACCAACCGCCAAAACCTCATCCACCACCAGTATTTCAGGTTCAAGATGGGCGGCCACGGCAAAAGCCAGGCGTAAATACATACCCGAGGAATAGCGCTTCACAGGCGTATCGATGAATTTTTCAACCTCAGAAAAGGCGACAATTTCATCAAAACGGGCAGCGATTTCTTTGCGGTGCATGCCTAATATGGCACCATTGAGGAAAATGTTCTCGCGTCCGGTCAATTCCGGATGAAAACCGGTGCCAACTTCTAAAAGCGAACCGACCCTTCCGCGCAATTCACCATACCCTTCGGTAGGTTCGGTGACACGGGAGAGGATTTTGAGCAAGGTGCTTTTGCCGGCACCATTACGCCCGACGATGCCAATCGCCGAGCCCTGTTTGACCTCAAAACTAACATCACGCAAAGCCCAGATATGATCATCGCCAACACGGGCAATCTTATTGCGTTTGAAGCTCTGACCGATCTTTCGTGCACCAGCCACGAGCACATCGCGCAGGGTGTCATGGCGCTCTTGAGCCGTACCAATGCGATAGCGTTTGCCGATATTCTTGACAACAACAGCGTAATCTTGCTTACTCATCACACCACATCCGCAAACGTTTTTTCCATGCGCTTGAAGTAGAACAAGCCACCGACCAGCAACAAAATCACCGCGGCAGCAGAAACCAAAAGCGTCATGTCAGGTGGTGAACCACCAAACAATGCCCAGCGAAAACCTTGCACCACACCCACCATCGGGTTGAGGCTGTAAAGATAACGCAGCGTGCCCTCGGGAAT
This sequence comes from uncultured Anaerolineaceae bacterium, assembly GCA_964624615.1. Classification (GTDB taxonomy): domain Bacteria; phylum Chloroflexota; class Anaerolineae; order Anaerolineales; family Anaerolineaceae; genus Mesolinea. Next base: position 17,587 of record CAZUZM010000002.1, on the reverse strand, counting down.
AGTGGTGATGGGGTAGACAATTGGCGTGGCATACATCCAGATTTGCAATAAAAAGGGCACCATCTGTTGCACGTCACGGTATTGCACATTAAGCGCCGAAAGCCATAAGCCCACTGCTAATGCCGCGAATACCGCCAAAAGGGTGAGCGGGATAATCCACAACACAGTCCACTTAAGGGTAATACCATAGATGGCCATGGCGATAAAAAGCAGAACCAGCGAGATTAAAAAGTCCACTAAAACCGCCAAAACGGAACTGATGGGGATAATAATCCGTGGGAAGTAAATTTTAGTAATCAAGTTGGCATTCCCCACCAAACTGACACTGCTCTTTTGCAGGCTCAGTTGGAAAAGATGCCAGGGAAGCAAAGCCGAAAGCACAAACACCGGATAGGGCAAGCCATCCGACTGTACCTTCAGTAGCAAACCAAAGACCAGCGAGGTAATCGCGGTAGTCATTACAGGTTGCAAAATCGCCCAAGCAATGCCCAAAACAGCTTGCTTGTAGCGCACCTTGATGTCGCGCCAGGTTAAAAAGTAAATCAGCTCACGGTAATGCCAGAGCTCTTTGAGGTCAATACCCAGCCAGCCTTTACGTGGCTTCAGCGTGACCAGATTGGGTGTGCTATGCTCACCCGCGGCCACTGGCGCGCTCCTCTTTGTACCAGGCGATGGTCTTCATTAAACCCTCTTCAAAAGAGGTCTTGGCTTCAAAGCCAAAGCGTTCTTTGGCACGCGTGGTATCCAACTTGCGGCGGGGTTGTCCGTTGGGTTTTGTCGTATCCCAAACCACCGCGCCTTCAAACTCGCACAATCGGGCAATCGTTTCGGTCAAATCCTTGATGCTGATTTCAAAACTCGAACCGATATTGACCGGATCAGAGCTGTTATAACGCATGGTCGCAAGGCTGATGCCCTCGGCGGCGTCTTCAGCGTAGATAAACTCGCGGGTTGGTGAACCATCACCCCAGGCGATAATTTCTTTATCACCACGTTCTTTGGCTTCCAGACATTTACGAATAAGCGCAGGAATAACGTGTGAACTAGCAGGGTTGAAGTTGTCACCCGGTCCATAAAGGTTTACCGGCAGGAGGAAAATCGAGTTGTAGCCGTACTGTTCGCGATAGCTCTGGCTCTGCACCAAAAGCATCTTCTTGGCAAGCCCATAGGGTGCGTTGGTTTCCTCAGGGTAGCCGTCCCAGATGTCTTCTTCCTTGAATGGAATGGGTGTGTATTTGGGATAGGCGCATATCGTGCCAATCGCTACAAATTTTTCCACACCACGTTGCCAGGCTTGGTGGATGAGCTGAATGCCCATCATCAGGTTATCATAAAAGAACTCTCCGGGCTTTTCCATGTTGGCACCGATGCCACCCACTTTGGCAGCCAGGTGAATGATGATGTCGGGCTTAGCAACGTCAATCATACGTGCCACATCTTCACCCTTCACAAAGTCATACTCGGGATAAAGCGGCACAAAAACGTCTTTCGCGCCATAGTGCTCCAAGCGATTAATCAAATGTTTACCTAAAAAGCCGTCACCACCGGTGACACAAATACGTTTTTGGCTCAAATCTAGTTCATGCGTCATGATTACCTCTGTTTCCTGTTTCTGGCGCGGCAATAGAAGGTGCCTCACCTGGACATTTTAATGCAAGTTTGATGCCTTGAATGTGAATTAGTGGCGTTTTATTGTCTGAATTGTCGCAGATCGTCATGCCTTGATCCAAGCAGGTCAAGCGCACAACCTCAGCCACCTCATCTTCACCACCCACAAGGCAAATTTGCTCATACCCCTGGTAGCGAATTTCCTTAATTGCGTCTAAAGTTCTCTCGCGAACGAGTCGATAAAGGTTGAAGGAATTTTTGATGTAATCCACCGTCAACGCGGCCCGCAAGGCGATACCTTCAGGCGTGATGATATAGCGCAGCTTTTTGCGTTGCGCACGCTTCACCTTCACATAACCTTTGTTGATCATGCGCTTGAGATGCCAGTTGATGGTGCCCACCGCCACGCCGAGTTCATCCGCCAAACCAACTTGTGAAATGTCTGGGTTGGCTTCAATGTGGGTGAGCATGTCCAGCGTGTGGCTGGGTTCGTTTTTAATGCTATCTTGTTCCATATAATTCAGTGGGTGAATTATAACCGATTAATGAACTTGTCAAATTAATATAGACTACTAGATTAGGTTACCAATCGCGATTGGTTGCCATCACCGGCTGCGAATCCCGATAGCTAGGTCCGCGCGGTGCGATGATTTCCTTTTGCACGGTTTCATAGAGCACATCACCTTTTAACTCATCAACCGTATAACAGGTGGCACCCATGTGGTCTGCCAATCGCTGCGCCAAACCAGCATCAAACACCTTTTGTTCCATATTGATGACCACGCTGTGGATTTTTTCGCGCTTGAACATGCCTGCCAGTTCTTCCAATTCCTGCGGCACGTTGCGTCCGGATTGAAACGCCACGTTTCCTGCGCCGTCTGTCAGCACAATCAAGAGGGGTTGCACGTCGGGATGCAAAATCTTTTCACGTTGCACCACTTCATAAGCCATCACCAAGCCAGCCGCCAGGGGTGTCTTACCGCCTATGGGGATGTTTTCCATGGCGCGTTGGGCTAAAACCACCGAGTTGGTCGGCGAAAGCACCAGGGTGGCGCGGTCTTTTTGGAAGACCACCAACCCAACACGGTCACGACGTTGATAGGCATCGGTCAGCAGCGATAGAATCGCCGCTTTGGTGGCAGACATACGCTCCGAAACCGCCATCGACCACGAGCCATCCACTAAAAAGAGGATCAGGTTAGCGGTTTTACGCATGCGAATCTTCTTTTGGAAGTCTGCCGAGCGCACGGCAAAAGCGACATTGTTTTGTTTTTTGAGTTCTTCACGCTTGCGTTGGTAAGGCGCAGCAGCCCGCAAAGTGGCATCAAAAGCCAGATCTGACGTATCGTTTGGGGCATGACGTGCGGCAATATAACGCCCACGCTTGGTTTTGGAACGGGTTTGCGAGCGCCGTCCGCCTTGTTTACGTACCATTTCGTCCAGTGGTGTATCGAGTTGGCGCGGCTCAAAGGTCTCACCGGCTTCCATAATCTGACCACCATCCCACCAATGGGCGTCCAGGGTCGTGAAGATTTCTTGTTGGCCTTCGCCAACAGTCGGGGTATCGTCTTCCGCGGGTTCGGCTTGCGCCGGTCCGTCAGTTAGCGGTTCGCTTTTTTTTTATCGGAATCGTCGTTTCCGGGGAGCTCTTCGTCAGGATCCTCAGTCGGTTCCTGGGCAATGGCTTGCATCTTGAGTCCTTCAATTTTCTCATTGAGGGTTTCGATGCCCACGCCACTCTTGCGGAAAGGTCCTGCCTTGACACGGTGTGGCAGCGCGAGTTCTGCCGCGATGCCGATATCCACCGGTGAAATGCGACGACGGCCATCAAACGCGGCTTGTGCCCGTGCGCCTTTGAGGATGACCATATCCGAACGATGCCCATCGACTTCCATCGTTGAGGTCAGTTCAGCAATCAGTTGCAGGTCGCGCTGGGTGTAGCTCACTTCGTCCAAAAGGTATTGGGCGGCTTTGATTTTATCGGATAGGTCTTGCTCTTTTTCTTGCCAATACGCCTGAAAAGCAACCGGGTCGGCTTCGTAAGCGATGTTGCGGCGCATGATTTCAACACGTTTGGCTTTATCGAGAATACCGTGGATGTCCACCGAGAACGCAAAACGATCCAAAAGTTGAGGACGCAAATCACCCTCTTCAGGGTTCATCGTGCCCACCAGAATGAAACGCGCGGGATGGCTAAAGGAAATGCCCTCACGCTCCACGACGTTCACGCCCATGGCAGCCGAGTCGAGCAAAATATCAACCACATGGTCATCCAAGAGGTTGACCTCGTCGATGTAGAGCATGCCGCGGTTGGCAGCCGCCAACACACCAGGCTCAAAGTGGCGCTCGCCGAGTTGGATGGCACGTTCGATATCCAGCGTGCCCACCACGCGGTCTTCGGTAGCAGAAACGGGCAGGTTGATAAAAGGGGTCTTGCGGGTTTCGGTTGGCAAAGGGTTCTCGCCAGCGGCGATACGTTCCTGGCACTCGGTGCAATAATGGCTGGGTTGTGCCGGGTCACAGGCAAAATGACAGCCTTTGACCACTTCAATTTCGGGCAAGAGCGCTGCCAATGCGCGCGCGGCGGTGGACTTGGCGGTGCCACGTTCACCACGGATGAGCACCCCACCAATTCTGGTGTCAACAGCATTGAGAATCAGCGAGCGCAGCATGGCCTCTTGGCCGACGATAGCGGTAAATGGGAAAATGCGGTTATGGTTCATAGTCTGTCCTTTGCAAGACAGGATTATAGCATGTTGGGGCTAATTTTCAACATAGGGTGGATGGTTACGACCATGTGGTTTTCACTGGGCACCTTTATTCCAATTATGTTCGCGCTGGCGCTGCTTGCGTGCAGACTTCTTTTGTCTGGGCTTACCCTGCCCCAAATTGTTTTTTTTACCGCAGTATAATCATAATACAAGTGACTGTTTCAAAAGGAGGATTATCGTGCATAGAAAAACAGCCTTATTCATAACCCTAACATTGTTCTTATTCGTATCTGCGTGCACCAATATAGCCGAAATCAAACCAGAAGCAACAACAATCCCAACATCTGAACAAAACCAAGCCACCCTTTCGCCAAACCTAAGCTCCCCTGAACCCGAAAGCACCGAACCGGAACCTGTCGAGGCGGAGCAAGCTGACACATTCCTTTTCAACTTTGATAATGACCAAGCCGCAAAACTGTGTCAACCATTCGCTTCAAAACCCGCTCAACTTTTCCCAATCCTAAACGGCAAGGCTTTCACCAGCCTAAGCGAAGCCCCTGAAACTTTGTTCCAACTGGATCTCCAAACCATGGAAGCTACACCAATTGCCAAGTCGGTCTATGAAAATGGCTTTATTGATCAGGTTCAAGCCAATGGCAACTGGGCGGTCTATTTCGACCTCAACGACCCTGTCGCCACGACCGAATGGAAACTGGTTGCTGTCGACCTTGCAACGCAAGAAAAACAGGTTGTGCTGGAACCAACAGGTCGCGACATTTATCAGCGGCAAAAATTCCTCTATCTCATGGACAATGTCGTTTATATCAGTATGCTCAAAATGCACGAAGACGAAACGGCTGGAGACTATGAGTCAACCCGTATTTTAAGATACGATTTGAAAGAAAAACACTTGGAAACACTGGTTGAAAAGAATTATGAAGGAAAATATTTTGGTCATCTTGTAGCGACGAATGATCTTTTGATTGTCGAAAGCTTAGGTCTCGAAAAAACCAGTCCGGCTGAACTCTATGCTTATAGCTTACCAGGTATGGATCTAAAAGTTGTAAAGCCTGAGAGATACCAAGGCAGTCTTGCGCTTCAGACACCGTTTCTGGCATGGAAAAATGATTCTTCACAGCCGGTTACGAGTGAATTCAGCCTTAGCAATATTGAAGACTGGGAAGAAAATGCCCATGCCTTTTCTCCGGTTGATGATCTACATGGTCAACTAGCATTTTTTGAAAACACAATACTATTAACTGAAAGAATAACCTATCCCACCACGGGTTTAGCTATTGTATTATTTGAGCCAGACCAAGGACGCTTTAGTATGCTGGCTCATGAAAGCCCTTACATGGTTTTTGAAAACCCGGTGGTCAATGAAGGCAAGCTTTATTGGACTTTCATGACAAATGCTGAATCAGCCAACCCATCTTATCACTTATGTACGATGGAGATTGATGATTTGTTCGAGCAGATGACACCGATAGACCTCAAGCAGGCTCCCCCTCAACCGACTATGCCACCTGGTGAGGGATAAAGCTTTACGGACGTTTATCCGCTTCGCAGAAGGCACGGCAAGATGCCATGCCGAACAACTATTGAAACTATTCTAAAAACAGTAGGGGTTAATTATTTATTCAAACCGGGTCAGGATATGGGTTGCGGTCAGCGCAGCAGTACCCGCCAGGCTTTGCACCATGCCCACATTCGCGTTGGGCAGCTGGTTCGCGCCAGCTTCACCTCGCAACTGTTGGCATGCCTCGAGCGCCTGAAAAACACCACTCGCACCAAGCGTAAAACCACGTGCCTTGTTGCCACCCATGGTCGCCACTGGCAATTTACCTTCCAGAGTCAAACTGCCATCACCTGCCAACTTCCAACCCTCTCCTCTGGGTGCAAGACCCAGCGCCTCAAGCGAAAGCAAGGCATGCAAGGTGGTATAGTCCGAATACTCCAAAAAATCAACAGCCGATAAGTTGACCCCAGCACGTTCAAAAGCCACGCGTGCGGAACTTGCCACGGAATCAAAGAACAAAAGGTCGCGCCGGTCATGCAATGCCAGGCGCGAGGTCACCACCGACGACCCCGCCAAACGTACCGCTTTATGACGCAAGCTTTCCGGCAATAAATCGCCGCGCGTCAAAATCAACGCAGCACCACCGTCCGCCATCGGCGCAATATCGTAGGTATTGAGTGGCGCTTCCACCATACCGGCTTTGGCATAGGTCTCCGCACCCAAAGCACGCCGAAACATCGCGTTAGGGTTGTTCACCGCATTTTGATGAGCAACCATAGGGAAACCGGCTAACGCTTCACGGGGAAAATCATTCTCGTACAAATAACGTTGCAACAATAGCGCTGCCTGGCTGTTGGTATTCATGCCCACTTCGGTCTCAAAATCGGCGTCCAAACTGCGGGCGACATAGGCATCCAGCTCACTGCCGACCATATCGGTCACTTTTTCAATGCCCAAAACGGCGGCAACATTCACTGAACCAGCCCGAATGGCATTGGCTGCCATTTGCAAAGCCACGCCGCCAGATGCTTCAGCCGCCTCAACGGTCAAAGCCTCGGCATGACCCTCCAAACCCACCTGGTCACAAATCATTGCGCCAAGGTTCGCCTGACCAGAAGCTGTCGCGCCAAGCATATTTGCAACATACAACGCCTGTGGGGTCAAACCCTGGGCATCTTCAACGGCAGCCAGCAAACTTTGCAAGCCCAAATCACGCAAACCCAAGTCCCAAAGTTCACCCAAGGGCGTTTGGCCCAATCCAACAATAAAAACATCATGAGAAAATGGCATTAGTCAATCACAATCTCGCCTCTATAGCGAACATAGGTGGCGTAATCAATTTCGGTGCGGCGTTTAATATAGTCCTGCGTGCTCAAAGCGCGCTCGCGCCGTTCGAGGAGGGCGTCTTTGACTTCGATGATAAAGCAATCTGACCCCGCACCAGACCCATAGGAAGTCATCAAAATACGGTCGCCAGGTTGGGCAACATCCAAAATGCCGGTCAGCCCAATCATCGCCGAGCCGGAATAGGTGTTTCCGATATGTGGAACCAGCAGGCCGGGCGCGATTTGTTCGGGGCTGAAACCAAGGCTTTTAGACACGCGCTGCGGGAACTTGGTGTTAGGCTGATGAAAAACTGCCCAAGCAAAGTCCTTGGCAGTGTAACCCGTTTCGGCGAGCATCACTTCCGTCGCCGCGGTGATATGCGCAAAATAGGCTGGCTCACCGGTAAAACGCTG
>CAZUZM010000002.1:0-9910 GCA_964624615.1 uncultured Anaerolineaceae bacterium | reverse complement strand
GCCATGGCAGCAACCATGGCTTCGGTGCCGGCTTTACAGGCAAACTCCCAGTCGCCCGCCTGAATATGACGTGGCGCGCCAATCGCTTCGGCGACGATCGTGCCACTGGGTTTGACGGCATAAGGGTGCGATTCACTCCCTACCCAAACCGCGCGCAACTGTTCAGCTTGAATATCAGCGCGTTTGAGCGCGTTACGTGCAGCTTCAATCGACATGGTAATCACGTCTTCATCAAGTCCAGCCACGGCTTTTTCAATAATCGGCAAGCCGCCATCCGAAGCGCCCCAAATGCGGGCAACTTCCTTAGCCGGCAGACGGTATCGGGGCACATAGGCGCCATAACCGCAAATGCCTACCGGCCGGGCGGGTTTATGAAGGTGGTGATGGTCATGATTTTGTGTGTTAGTCATCATGTTTTTGTTTCATTTCTGCCAGGATTTCCCTGGCTCTTTGTGCATTTATCTTCTTTTCATTAACCAATTGGGTGGCAATGCGTTGCGCCTCGTCCGGCGAAGCACCTACCGAGAGCGCAATTTGCCGGGCATGCAAGCTCATGTGTCCACGTTGGATGCCCTCAGTGGATAGCGCGCGCATGGCAGCCAGATTTTGTGCCAAACCAACCGAAACGATAATCTCACCTAATGCCTGGGCAGTTTTAACGCCCATTAGTTTGAGATTAGCTTGGGCTGTGGGATGCACGCGCGTGGCACCGCCCACCGTGCCAATTGCCATAGGCAAGGTCAGCGAACCGTGCAAATGGCCGTTTTCATCTTTGCGCCAGGTCGAAAGGCTGGTGTAGCGCCCACTGCGTGCTGCCCAGGCATGCGCACCGGCTTCGATAGCGCGCCAATCATTGCCGGTGGCAATCACCACAGCGTCGATGCCGTTCATGATGCCCTTGTTGTGGGTCGCTGCGCGATAGGGGTCAGCTGCGGCAAAAGCCCAAGCTTCCAGGATGCCGTCACGCACTTCTTCACCACAATAGTCACCAAAGGCCAACACCTCAGGTGCGAAAGTCGCTTCGGCTGTCGCCAATCGACGGTCGGCCAAGTTGCTCAATATTTTGAGGTGAACGCGCCCACCAGTGAGATCAGCCACCGGTTCAGCGAGTTGTTCCAGCGCGCTGTTGATGGCGTTAGCGCCCATCGCGTCACATGTGTCCAGGATGAGATGAACAACCAGGAAAGTCCCAATCGGTGAGTCTTCGATAACACGGGTTTCGATATCCCGTGCACCGCCACCTCTTTGCACCAAGCGTGGGGCGTTTTGATTGACCAGATTCAACAGATCTGCTTTTTGCTCTTGCACTAAATGCGCTGCCACATACGGGTCAGGTAAATCAAGCACCTGAAGCTGTCCAATCATCTCTTGGTTGGTCATGCGGGCTTTGAAGCCGCCCGAAGCTTGGGCGAGCTTCGCCATAAACGACGCGCTGGCAATCACCGAAGGTTCTTCAACGGCCATCGGCACCAACACGGCGCGTCCATTAACCACAAAATGTTGCGCGACACCCAAGGGTAAGCCAAAAACACCAATGGCATTTTCAACCATGGCATCCGCCAGTTCGGGTGTCATGCCGCCGCCGGTTTGATAGCCTTGCAAATCTTCTTCTGTCATACCTGAGGCTTGACGCAAAAAGTCTAAGCGTTCAGCCAGGTCAAGTTGATAAAATTTTTTACTCATAAGATGCCTTTGTGCATGCAATTATCCCATTTATAGCCTTTCATTGCTATAAAAAACTATCAATCTTATGCAAAAACCACCAAAAGGCGGTGAAAACCCGCCTTTTGTGTATCTATCTTTGAGTTGTCTTCTAAACAGACTGATTTTTGCTGTCGCGAACTTCGGTCAAAATATCACGCAAGGGCTGCAGGATGGCAGGGTTGGTGGCCAGGATATCCACCCGCTTTTCCAACAGATTTGCCAGACCAAAATGGCCTTCAACGATACCACCGGCTTCGCGCACCAGCAGGATGCCCGCGGCAACATCCCAAGGGTTGAGGGCAATCTCCCAATAACCTTCCGCGCGACCGGCAGCCACATACGCCAGGTCCAAAGCGGCTGAACCTAAGCGGCGCACCGTTTGTGCTTTGCGTGCTACGCTAATGAAGTTTTCCACATTAGAAAGAGGTGTATCAATCAGAGCGGCTCTAAAGCCAGTAATCAAAAGTGCGTTTCCAATTTGGTCAATCGTGGAAACTTTCATTGGCTTTCCATTCAGCCAGGCGCCTTTGCCTTTTTCAGCGCTAAACATTTCATCCATTTCGGGGCAATAAACCACGCCCAACTGCAGTTCATCGCCGATGGCATAACCAATCGAAATGCTATACTCGGGCAGACCATGGGCATAGTTCAAAGTTCCGTCAATCGGGTCAACAAACCAGCGATGCTGGCTACCCTGTTGGTGCATACCACTTTCCTCACCCAAAACGGAGTGTCCTGGAAAATGCTTTTCAATCTCACCCAGAAGGTAAGCTTCGATTTCTTTATCCGCACGGGTCACAAGGTCGGCGTAACCCTTTTGTTGCACGTCAAGATCCTCAAGACGCATATCCCGCGCCATTTTGCCGGCATGGTGCGCCCATTTTTCAATTAATGCCAATGTTGGTGTCATGTGTTTTTCCTGTTTCATTAGTTTCAGGTTTATTGTATCAATGATGAGCCAATAATGCGCTGGCAAAGCCTATCGCGCAAAAGCCCCAAAAGATTCCCAGCCTGATTCGACCATGCCAAACCTGCATTTTGTGGAAAACATTTGAATTTCTGTGGATAACTTACTGTTTTTTGGGGAAATCAGGCTTCGCCGCGGCATTCCGCGCGTAACTGTTCGAAGAATTGATGTAAGAAAGCATCTCTTTGACTAGCCAATTCACGACCGGTTTGGGTCAAAAGCCGGTCTTTGATGTGTCGCAATTTGAAAAGATACTCATGGTAAGCGCTATAGACTTCGCCCTCAACTGTTTTACCCGTTTCACGAAATTGCTGCGAAGGCTCAACATAAAAGCTTTGACCTTTATGACTGCCAAAGATGATGGTTCGGGTTGCGCCAATCGCGCCAAGCACGTCCAATTTATCAGCATCGAAAACACATTGCGCTTCGAGCGTTTCGGGTTGCTCGCCATCGTGCCGAAAACGGTGGGCGCGAATAGCGTGTTGGACTGCTTCAATGCGTTCATCTGCCCAGCCAGCCTGCTTTAGAACCTCTCCGGCAAATTGTGCGGAAGCTAAATGATGCCCCATGCGGCTTTCACTATCCCCGGGCATAGCCCCGCGTGAATCATGCAAAAGCGCAGCGGCGTGAATGATTTCAAAATCTGCCCCTTCAGCTTCACCAATTTTTAGTGCAAGATTGAGCACGCGCAGGACATGCTCAAAATCATGAGCTAAGTCCGCGCTTGCATACCAAGCGCGGGCTTCTTCAATGCTGGGGTAATAATCAGCCATTAGGCTTGTGGGTAAACCTGTCCCTTTTTGATGACCTTAGCCACCTGGTTTGTGCCGTAGCGATAACTCAGGTTGCGATAGTCATTAACCGAAAGGATCAAAAGGTCGGCTTGTTTGCCGGCTTCAAGAGAACCCACCGTGGTATCCCGCAAGATAGCTTTGGCGGCATTAATAGTGGCTGCTGCCAGGGCTTGTCCGGGGGTGAGTTTGAGATAACGCGTGGCTAAAGCCTGCATAAACTGCATCGACTCGTTCCAGGTTGTGCCCGGATTGAGGTCGGTGGCAATAGCCAGATAACCATTCGCCGCAATAATGTCTTTGGCTGGGGTATATTCACTCTGTGCCAAACCAAAAGGCGTGCCGGGCAGGGAAACAGCCACGGTATCACCTTCTGCCATCTTTTCGATATCCTTCAGGGAGGTCTTCACCAAATGGTCAACCGATGCTGCGCCAAATTCGGCGCCTAGGCTTGCGCCACCAAGGTTCTCAAATTCGTCCGCATGGAGTTTGAGTGGGAAGCCCAAGTCCTTTGCCGCTTGTAAAATCTCGCGGGTTTCTTCAATTTCAAAGACATCCTTCTCGCAGAAAACATCCACAAAGGGTAAATCCTGACCAGGCGCATGGCTCAGCCACCATTTTTTGGTTTCAGGCAGGGCGACTTCGCAGAGCCAACGGGTGAAACCGGGGGTGTCGCCTTTGAATTCGGCAGGGATGGCATGCGCACCCATATAGGTAGGCACAAGCTCAATCAAACCGGCTTTGTTGATTTCGAGAACGGCTTCCAGTTGGCGGAATTCAGTTTCAAGATCCAGCCCATAGCCCGATTTAGCTTCCATGGTGGTCGTGCCATAAGCAAAAGCACGCGTGGTGCGCTCCATGGCTTGCGCCACGAGTTCGTCCAGGCTGGCTTTACGGGTGGCGTTCACCGTGGCGGCGATGCCACCACCGGCTGCCATGATTTCCATGTAGCTTTTGCCTTGCAAGCGCATTTCGTATTCGTTGGCACGGTTGCCAGCCCAAACGAGATGGGTGTGGGGGTCAACAAAACCAGGTACGATGGCTTTTTGTTTTGCGTCGATTTTCTCCGCATTAGGATATTTTTCGAGCAATGTTTCCGATGTGCCAACTTCAAGGATGCTTTCACCCTGGATGGCAACAGCACCATTGGGGATAATCTCCAAGGCACCGAGCTGGTGGCCTCGTTGCGGTCCGCCAAGGGTTGTGACAAGTTCTGAGCTGTTATATATAAGTTTCATGCCTCTATTGTAACGGATAAGACATCTAATGTCCTTAAAATAGTATCGTCCAGGACAAGGTCGGCTATACTTAAGCAAACCATCATTCAACACCCTTGGAGGCACCATGCCACGCAACAAAACCCTGCGTTATCTCATGTTCGGCTCGCTATACTTCACCCAAGGCACCATATTGGGCTATTTTGCATCCCTAAACGCTTTATATTTACAATCCAAAGGGTTGACCTTAACTGACATCGGCATTTTTGGCGCGATTGCACTGATCCCCTTCGTCATCAAAATCTTTTTGGGCATGCTCAGTGACAAGGTCAACCTATTCGGCAAGGGCCACCGCGTCCCCTACATCTTCATTGGCTTGGCCGTTCAGCTGCTCATGCTGCTTGCCGTCCCCATGGTTGATCCCAAACAATATTACTGGGGATTTGTGGCGATGGCGTTTGTTTTGCAACTCGGCATGGCGCTTTATGACACCTGCACCGACGGTTTGGCGCTCGACACCGCGCCAGAAGAAGAACATGGCCGCATCCAAGCCTGGATGGTCGGTGGACGTGCGGTGGGCACCATCGTTGCTGCTTCTGCTGTGGGCCTTTTAGCGGAACATGTTTCCTGGCAAGCAGTCTTTTGGAGCCTGGCAGCCCTCACGCTTCTGCCGGTTCCCTTCCTTTTTGGTGTGAAAGAACCCGAAAAAACCTCCGAAGAGCGCTTCAACTGGTCGGCTTTCAAAGCCTTCAAACGCTGGCCAGTGATTGCCGTGGGCATCGTTGGCTTATTGGTTTTTATGGTTATCGTGGGTGCCAATCAACTGGTCAACCCTTTCCTCACCAAAACATTCGGCATCTCCCTTTCTCAAGCCGGATTGGTGACCTCGCTTTGGGGCATTGGCATCGTGATCGGTTCGGTTATTGGTTCGACTTTAATCAAGAAACTGGGTGATAAAAAAGCAACCTTGGTGATGTTAGCTATGGTTGCGGTGAGCCTCATCTTACTGGCAACCTTGGTTACGACGCAATTAGGTTTGGTGTTTGCAATTGTGCTGGTGGTGCTTTATGGCATCGCTTATGGCACGGGTCAGACAATCACCTTCGCGCTGTGTATGGGCGTGACTGATACGCGTATTGCGGCTTCGATGTTCGCCATCTTGATGGCATTCACCAATGTGGGTCAGGGCATCGGCCTGGCGATGGGCGGTGCGCTTTCGGATTTGGCCGGCTTTAAGTGGACCTTCGTTGCTTTTGCAGCGGTCTGCGCCCTCGTCCTCCCCTTCCTCCCATCCGTGTTTGGGAAAAAGGATCAGAATGCACAATTTCCATCACACTAGAAAGCAGCAGGAACTCAAATCGCGATAATGCCTCATCAGGATAAAGAAAGAATGATTGCCAAGATTTGCGAGCAGATGTTAATTAGTCGCAAGACCATATCAATGGCCGAAACGAGCACCGGTGGGTTGGTTGCCGATACACTGACAGACCAGCCAGGCGCGTCTGCCCACTTTATGGGCTCGGTCGTCGCCTATTCTTACCCTTCATTGCAAAAGCTGCTCAAAGTCAAGCCCGAAACACTTGAACAGCATGGCGCAGTCAGCGCAGCCACGGTCATCGAAATGGCACAAAGCGTTCGCGAACTCTTTAATGCAGATATCGGCATCGCCCTTTGCGGCATCACTGGACCCGCTGGCGGCACTGCGCAAAAGCCAGTTGGCACCACTTGGCTTGCCTTATGCGACAAGGCACATTGCACAACGCACTACGCACTATTCGAAGGAAATCGCAGGGAAATCAAAACGCAAATGGCACAGTTTTGCCTTGAAAAACTTTCCGACTTCCTCACCACCATCACCGCTTAGCCCAAACACCAGCCTGCGTTAAACCATGCTCCCCATGCCGCCCACATCCAGCCCACCAGCCCAGAATCAGGCGACTGAAACTAAAAAGCCCCTTTCCAGCCAAGTGCGCCTACCGGCCTTTATGCCTTTCTTTTGGCTGGCAATCGCAACCGTGGCTGGCACATTTTTGGCTCGGGCATTCAAAGCCCAACAAAACGTTTGGCTCATTGCCCTTGCTGCCAGCCTGGTCCTTTTCGTCATTGACATCATCCTGAAACATCGCAACAAAAGCCCACGAAAGCTATCAGTCTATCTCACCCTGGCAATGCTTTGCTTAGGCGCGCTGCTTTACACACGCAGCCTGCCTCAAAACACGCCTCAATTCATCGGCTATTACACCGGAAAAGGCAAGGTCAACCTCACCGGGCTGGTCGTCAAACCGCCGCTTTCCAAACCCAAGAGCACTCAGCTGATTGTAAAGGTTGAGTCACTCAATGCCCCACAAATGGACCTAAGCGCTCAAGACCTTGACGGTTTGCTGTTGGTTGAGGTCCCACTCGGCGAGCTTTACCGTTATGGTGACAGGCTCAGCGTCTATGGGGAACTCACCGAACCACCAGAAGGCACCTCTTTTTCATACCGTGACTATCTTTCGCGCAAGGGTATTTATGCGATGAGCAAATACAACCCGGTGCGAAAAATAAGTTCGGGCCATGGCAATTTTCTACTGCGTGGCATTTATGCCTTGCGCGAACGCAGCAACCAGGTCCTGCAAAACAACTTCCCTAATCCTGAAAGCGCGCTCCTTAGAGGCATTTTGCTTGGCGATGAAAGCGGCATCACCAGTGAACTCGAAAACGCCTACTCACGCACCGGCACGTCGCACATCATTGCCATTTCCGGTTTCAATATGGCAGTCCTGGCGGGCATTGTCACCTTGCTTTTCCGTCGCCGCTTAGGACGTTTGAAGGGCGGCTTGATTGCCATCGGCGTTTTATTCCTCTATACCCTCTTTGTTGGTGCAAACCCAGCCGTCACCCGTGCTTTTGCCATGAGCGTGGTCGCTATCCTGGGCAGTAGCATCGCCCGACGTGGCAACATGCTCAACAGCCTGGGCGTCAGCGTCTTGGCTTTGGTCCTTTGGAACCCACAACTGCCATGGGACATCGGTTTTCAATATTCGGTGATGGCAACGCTAGGCCTTTCACTTTATGCCACGCCAATGCAAACCTGGGTGGAAGAAAAGCTGCAAGCCCGCTTCAAAGAGGACCGCGCCAAAAGCCTGGCCGCTTTCCTAAGCGAGAGCTTTTTGCTGACCCTCATCGCTCAGCTAATGGTTTTGCCCTTACATATCTATCATTTCAAACAATTTTCCTGGCTTTTCTTAATCGCCAATCCACTCATTTTACCGTTACAGCCCCTGGTCATGATTTTGGGATTAATAGCCTTGATAGGTGGGCTGATTGCCGTACCTTTTGGACAATTTTTATCCTGGATGGCATGGCCCTTTGTGGCTTATACCAATAGCATCGTGAGGTTGCTTGCAAAGCTTTCGCCTGGTGTTTGGCATCTGCCCGCTTTCAGTCCCTTATGGCTTGGGCTCTATTATGCGCTTTTGGCTGCTATCAGTTTTCGCCCAAAGGACAATGCAAAACAAAAACCCATTTGGCAACCCGCATTTCTGCTGATCGCGCTGGCGAGTTTATCCATTGCTCTTGCCGTACATCTAAAAGACCGCCCTGACGGCCAATTGAGCCTAAAAGTGTTTGGTGGCAGTGAACAGCCTATCGTCTTAATGCGCATGCCCAAAGGTGATTTTGTGTTAAGCGGCGGGTTTAAAGAGTCCACCGTTCTGGCAGAAGAAATTTCTAAGGCCTTGCCCGCATTCGAGCAAAAAATCGCCTATGTGCTCATTCCTGCCTGTAACAAAGCCGCCATTAATGGTTTTTATGGGCTGCCAAGCCAAATCGCCATCGGTGAGGTGCTTTGGGCGTGCGACCCAGAAAGCACAGCCTCATCGCAGTCGCTTTACAGCTTTTTCGAAGATGCGGCCCTGACCCAAACCACACTCACCGAAGACATGCTTTTACAATGGGACGGCGGCGAGATGAACCTTGCGCTTGATAAACGTGGACTTCATCGTATGAGCATTGGCCATGCTGCCTTCTTAGCCCTGGTGGATTACCAAGCCCTCTCAGCGACTCCAGGTGAAAAGGAGCCTTCGGTTTGGATTGGCACAGCCACGGAACAAAGCCCCTGCGCGGATATCGTCATTGACACCACTAAAGCGCCATTGGACGATAAGGCGACTTGTGCTGGCGCTTATCATGCCATTGCGGGAAAAGATTGGCTTTTGTTAAGCACTGATGGAAGTCAAGTTTGGCTCAACGAAAAATAACACACCCTCAAGACCCGAATTAAAACACTAAGTGCCACGGACGCCGACCGTGGCACTCTAGTATTAAGGAGGAGAAGAAGAGAAATCGTTCTTTCACCTTTATAATACAACAACGAAGAAGCTTTTACTTGACGCTAAACCTACGCTTACTATACGATTTCGTCTGATTTTGGGTTTTTTCCTCCTTTTTATCCACTTTTCCCCTAATAAACGCCTCAATGATGCAGGTTTTTAGTGTGACAACCGAAAAATAACTGATGAATTCCACCCTAAAAGCAATGCATTGCGATAAAATTCCCCTTTGTGGGTCTTTTATACCCAGCCCACAAAGCGGTTCTTAGAACCGAAACAAACCAAGGAGACTTATGTCTAAAAAACCTATGCGTTTTCTTTACCTCATCATCGCCATTGCCCTGATTTTTGGCACACTCGGCTTGTCTCAAACAGCCCAGGCGAATGACCCCCTTCCGGAACGACAAGTGCTTGTCGTCCCATTCCAAGATTTGGACGGCTTAAAAATGCTCGCCGACCATTTTGACGTGGTTGAAGTGGACCATGATACCCAAACCGTCAAAATCTTCAGTGATAGTATGGCTCGCGAAGCTCTGACCAACCAAGGCTTTAGCTTCACGCTGGACTACCCCTACACGGTCAAAATCAACCGTGAGGTCGAAGCCCTGCCCAATCAAACCCAAGGCATTCCGGGCTACCCCTGCTATCGCACCATCGCCGAAATTTACGCGCGATCTGCCGAGCTCGCCACGCAATACCCCAATCTGGTTGAAAAAATAGACATCGGTGATAGCTGGAAGAAACAAAACAACCCCAGCCAAGGCTACGATATCGAAGTCTTCCTGATTACCAACAAAAACAACACCGGCACACCCAAGTCAGACGCTTTTTACATGAGCAATATTCACGCCCGTGAATGGACGCCACCCGAAGCCAACCTGCGCCTCGCCGAACATCTTTTGGCAAACTATGGCTCCG
>CAZUZM010000001.1:41581-49902 GCA_964624615.1 uncultured Anaerolineaceae bacterium | reverse complement strand
TAAGGCATTAGCTTCCCAAGCTAACATTCGTGGGTTCGAATCCCATCACCCGCTCAAAAAAAGCTCCGACACACACGTCGGAGCTTTTGGTTTTAATGGTCTTTTTATCGACTAGTCGAGTGACATTTGGTAAACGCGGTGGTTTTTATAAGGCTTGACGCCGAGGTTTAGAAGGTCTTTGCGCATTTGCACCGCAGTCTCTGCCACCTGGGAAAGCTCGCCATTCACAAAATAAGGGTGGTTTTTGGTTGCTTCAAATAAGGTTTGGAAAAGAAGCGCATTGCCGCCCATGCCTTGATACTCTGGCAAAATAGCGATACCGTTATAGCAGACCCAGTCAGTCTTTTTGGTCTCGCGCAGTAACCGCAAAATTTCAATCGGTCCTAACTTACCCTTGTTCTTTTGCATGGCGCGGGAGATGTCTGGGAAGGGTAAAACGAAACCAACCAATTCGTCCTGTGCGTTGAGAATGACTTGCACCATCGTCGGAATCACAATCATGAGCGCATTATTGAGGACATAATCCAATTCCTGGTCGGTCAGAGGATAATATTCCCAATTGGAGACAAAGGCGTTATTATAGGCTTCTTTGATGCGGATCTTCCATTGCACAATTTCGCGTTTGTTCTTGAAAGTTTTCACCTTCAGTTTCCCGCGCTTGGCAACAATCTCTACAGCCTTTTTTACCTTTTCGGGCATCACGAATTCTTGAGGTCTCACGAAACTGCTCACAAAATCGACCTCTTTCGAAAAACCATAGTTTTCAACCAACTCTTTGTAATAAGCAAAGTTGTAGTTGAGCATATTCATCATTTGGCGATACTCTTGGCCTTCGATTTGAATGCCGTAACCGTCCAGTGGTCCGTAGCCTTTGGGTCCCACCATGCGATCCAAACCGCGTGCCTTTGCCCAGGAAACGGCGGTGTCAAACAGTGCGTTAGCCACCTCTTGGTCATTGATGCACTCAAACAAGTAAAAAGAGGCTTGTTTGGCATTATGGAAGTCGTTGTAACGCTTGTTTTCCAATGCCGCGATGCGTCCGACGACCTTGCCGTTACGTTTGGCGAGCCATTGGTCAGAGTCCGAATGTTCATACCAGGGATGCTTTTCTTTGTTAAGCTGCATATAGACATCCACTTTAAAAGGTGGAACAAACTGGGGGATGTCCTTATAAAGCTCATATTGGAATTCGACAAACTCTTTTTTGTCTCTTTTACTGACAACCGGGATAATCTCAATCATATTTTTCTCCAAACCATTATTAACAGCCCAATTATACCCTTCTATCGAGGGTTTTCCTTATGATAAACCCAAACATGTCCAAAAGGATGCAAAGTTGAAACTTGAGGAATTAAATTGTTGAAACCTTGAAAAAAACTTGCCTATGTCGCCTCGTTGGTATATAATCCTTAGGCTTGATTTACAAGGAAAGAGGATTCTATGATTGACGTAAATGACTTAAGAAAAGGTGTAACCTTTATTCAGGATAACAACCTTTATCGGGTGTTGGAATATTCCCATAACAAACCTGGCCGTGGCTCGGCGACAATCCGCATTAAAGCGCGTGATTTGCGCAAGGGCACCACGCTTGAAATGACCTTCATCTCGGGTGACCGTATTCAGGATGTCCGCCTGGATTATCACCGGGTTGAATATTTATACCGTGATGACAACTTCTTCTACTTCATGGATATGGAAAACTTTGAACAGCCGGCAATTCCTAAAGACCTGGTCGAAGACATTGAAGGCTACCTCAAAGAAAACATGGAAGTTAAGTTGACTTTCTATTTGGATGAAGCCTTGGATATTGAACTCCCCACGAGCGTTGACATGAAAGTAACCACAGCAGAAGTTGCCGCTCGCGGTAACACGGCTACTGGGTTGACCAAACAGGTTGAAGTTGAGTCTGGTCTAAAGGTGCAAGTGCCGGCTTTCGTTAACGAAGGTGATACGATTCGCATCGATACACGCACTGGCGAATACTTGACCCGCGTCTAGTCAATAACGTTTTATGAAGACACCGTATGGCCGCGATTGTCGCTTCTTTTATGGCGATTACTATCGCGGCCGTCATTTTGAAGAATGTCGGGGACTAATCAACCCACAAGATAAGCTCGACTGGACTTCAACCTATTGTAAAGATTGTCCAGTGCTTGATATTCAACGTAATAATAATTGTCCCAATCTGATTTTAACTACTTACATTGGGAAATCCTGGTTCAAGAAGCGCATCAAAGTAAAAGCCAGTTGTAGCAAAACGCTGGATGTGGTTCAGGATCCCAACATCGGTTGTGGGCACTGCCACGAATCTTAAAACTGTTTTACCTCGCTTTACTGTAAGAAAACTGTTAGAACCGCTGTTTGTCTGTAAATCCCTTTCCGTGTCCTTATTCAAGTTGGTATAATCCAAACGTATTGAAAGAATCGAAGCTGGAGGCTCAAGTGAAACCTAGACGACAATCCTTCTTAATATCTGCATTGCTCCTTATGGCAATTTTGATGATGGCATTTTATGGCGTGCGGGAACAAAGTAAAGGTACTGAAATAGTCCCTATCAACCGCGTTGCCACGGAGCTAAATGATGGCAAAATCACCAAGCTTGAAGCCGATGGCGACACGCTTTATATTACCTATGATGACCCAAAAAAGAGCTTCAAGTCCACGCTTGACCCCAAAATGGGATTGGTTGACCAACTATCCCAATTAGGCACCAAAGAAGAAGCCTTTCAAAATCCTAACTTGCAGGTGCGCATCAAAGTGCCTGGGTTCTGGAACAATTTCCTGATAGGCTTTTTGAATTTTGCACCTTTCATTTTGATGGGTGTGCTTTTCTGGGTCTTTATTCGCAACGCCCAAGGTTCTAATAATGCGGCGATGCAGTTCGGTAAATCGCGTGCACGCATGCTTAGTGGCGAACAACCTACGGTTACCTTTGCCGATGTTGCCGGCGTGGATGAAGCCAAAGAAGAACTTCAGGAAGTGGTTGAGTTCCTAAAAGAACCCCAAAAGTTTATGGCACTCGGTGCACGTATTCCGAAAGGTGTGCTGTTGATTGGTTCACCAGGTACTGGTAAAACCTTGATGGCAAAAGCCGTTTCAGGTGAAGCTGGTGTGCCCTTCTTCTCTATTTCTGGTTCCGAGTTTGTTGAAATGTTTGTTGGCGTTGGCGCAAGCCGTGTTCGTGACCTGTTTGACGAAGCTAAGAAGCGCTCTCCTTGTATCGTTTTTGTAGATGAAATCGATGCCGTGGGTCGCCAGCGTGGTGCTGGTTTAGGCGGTAGTCATGATGAACGTGAACAAACCCTCAACCAACTTTTGGTTGAAATGGATGGCTTTGGAACCGATACGAATGTTATCGTCATCGCTGCAACCAACCGCCCAGACATCCTCGACCCAGCGCTTTTACGCCCTGGTCGTTTTGACCGTCGTGTCATGCTTGATAAACCAGACATGAAAGGTCGTGAAGAAATCCTTAAAGTCCATTCCCGTGGTAAGCCCATTTCGAAGGAAGTTGATCTGGGTGTTTTAGCGCGCAGCACGCCTGGTTTTGCCGGCGCAGACCTTGAGAATCTGGTCAACGAAGCCGCCCTGTTAACCGCACGTCGGGATAAAAAGATTATCGGAAATGCGGAATTTGAAGAAGCGATTGAACGTGTCATCGCCGGTCCTGAACGCAAGAGCCGTTTGATGAATGAAGACGAAAAACGACTGACAGCTTATCACGAAGCTGGCCACGCCATCGTCATTGCCGCATTACCAGAAGGCGATCCGATCCAAAAGATTTCGATTATTTCCCGTGGCATGATGGGTGGTTTTACACTTGCTCTCCCACCTGAAGATCTTAATTACAGTTCCAAGAAGATGATTCTGGCTGAAATTACCGGATTGCTAGGTGGACGTGCTGCTGAAGACCTGATGGCTAATGACATTACCTCTGGCGCTTCCAGTGACCTCGAAAGAGTTACAAAACTAGCCCGCAGCATGGTTACCCGCTTAGGCATGAGCGATGAGATGGGTCCGATGGTTTATGGTCAAAAAGAAGAACTCGTTTTCTTAGGCCGTGAAATTTCTGAGCAACGGGACTACTCTGAAGCTGTTGCTGAAAAGATTGACGAAGAAGTTTCAAATATTGTTAAAACCTGTTATAAGCAGGCTAAGGATATTTTGACTGAGCACAAGGATAAACTCATCGAAGTTGCAGAAAAATTGCTCGTCCAGGAAACAATCTCAAAGGAAGAGTTTGATGAAATCTTCCCCGCACCGAATAAGAAAACCTATGGTGTGCCAGTGATTGTCACTGACTAGTTCTTACTAAAAAGTACGCTTAATCAGGTCCAGCATTTTCTCGAAACTTGCTGGATCTGATGCTTTAAACCAATGAATATTGGGATCGCTAGGCTTGAACCAATTCGCCTGCCGTCTGACAAATTGACGGGTGTGACGTTTGATGAGCATGATGCAATCTTCTAGGCTGGATTCGCCCTGGAGATAAGCGATCGTTTCAGCATAACCGATAACACCGATACGTTTGACATCTTCAACCAGTCCTTGGTCTATCAATGCTTTGACTTCTTCGAGTAATCCGTTTTTCATCATCCAATCGATGCGTTGGTCAATGCGTTGGTAAAGCGTTTCCCGATCCCAGTCCAACCCGATGGTTAATGGTCTATAGTTTGAGTCACCTTGCAGTCTTTGTTCAGAAAAGCGCTTACCGGTCGAAAGGATGACCTCCCAAGCGCGCACAGTACGCCGCGTGTTGCGGTGGTCGATGTTTGCTGCTGCCTGCGGGTCAATAAGGGCTAATTTTTGATGGAGCGCCTCAAAGCCGGCTTCTTGTCCCCAGGCTTCAATCAGCCCACGTAATTGAGGGTTTGGTGGCAGTTCGGGCACTTGCCAACCCTGCACAATAGCCCGGAAGTATTGACCCGTGCCACCCACCAGGATGGTAAGTTTATGCTCTGCGGTCAGTTTTTCGATGATGGGCTCAATCGCTTTGAGATATTCGCCCAAGCTCCATGGTTCTCTCACGCTGGTGACATCAATCAGATGGTGAGGCACAGCTGCCAATTCCTCCGGACTTGGTTTGGCGGTGCCAATGCTCAACTCGCGATAAAGATAACGTGAATCGGAAGAAATCACTTCGCTTTCCAATGCTTTTGCAAGGCGGATGGCGAAATCAGTTTTGCCTGAAGCGGTTGGTCCGACAAGGTAGACAATCGGTTTTTTGTTCGGTGTGTCAGTCATCATAAAGCCCCAGGTTTTCAAAGTGAAGGATTTCTGGGTCTTTGTCTGCGTCAAACTTTTCGATGACAATCAGATCCAATTGCCATTCGTCATCTTCAAGATGATGGTCATAAAGATAATTTTCAATCGCCCGCATCAGTGCTGTCATTTTCCTGCGGGTCATGGAATACTCAGCTAATCCATACCGATCATTCCGGCGCGTCTTAACCTCCACAAAAGTGTAGACGCCATCTTTTCGCATAATGAGATCCAGTTCAGCATGCAGGCAAGTGTAATGCCGGGCAAGGCATTCGTAGCCACGTTCCTCAAGCCAGCTTAAGGCTAGGTCTTCACCCCACTGTCCAATCTTTTGTCGATAGGTTTTTGCCATGTGATAAGTATATCAAGCCAGGCGCAAAATTTTCAAATTACCCTGATTTAGGATAGAATTATCAGAATCATTAGGAGTATAGAATATGACAGTAGCAGAATTAGTAACAATCGGAACAGAACTTCTTTTGGGAGAAATCCAGGATACAAACTCAAAATATATCGCTCGCTCATTACGTGATATAGGCGTCGATATTTATCGTTTGACGACCATTGGTGACAACCCCCAACGCATTACCCACACCCTGCAAGCCGCTTTGATGCGCTCGGATGTGGTTATTTGTACCGGTGGGCTTGGTCCCACGGTTGATGACCCGACCCGTAAAGCCGTGGCAGATGTTTTTAATGTCCCCTTGGTCTATCACAAGGAACTGTGGCAAGACATTCTGGAAAGATACAAAACTTTCAAGCGCGTTCCAACGGAAAACAACAAACGCCAGGCATTTATTCCAGCAAATGGCGTGGCTATTCGCAACCCTGTAGGCACTGCACCTGCATTTTATGTTGAATTGGGTATCAAAACCGTCATTTCCCTGCCAGGTGTTCCGCGTGAAATGGAATATTTGATGGAGACATTTGTGGTGGATTATCTTAAAGAGCGCTATGGTTTGCACGAGCAAATTATTAAAGCCTGGGTTATTCATACCATTTCCAAAGGTGAATCGGCTATTGATGAAATTATCGGGGAAATGGAGACTTACAGCAACCCGACGGTCGGTTTGGTGGCTTACCCTGGCCAGACCGACGTTCGTGTCACCGCCAAAGCTGCTTCTCAAGCTGAGGCGGACGCCATGATGAAACCCGTCGTTGATGAAATCCATCGGCTTTTAGGCGAATATATTTATGGCGAAAATGAGACCACGCTCGAAATGGCGATTGGTAACCTGCTAAAAGAACACCATATTCGCCTGGCTGTCATTGAAAGTGGCACGAAAGGTGAGATTGGCATTAAACTCAAACCAGAAGCAACCGATGATTATTTCTACGGCGAGTATCTGGATGCTTATATTACGGAAGAAACGCTCAAAACGTTGATGGCGGAAATTGCGGATGTCAAACGCGCTGACCTGGTCTTAGGGGTGCGTTTAAGCCAACAAAATGGTAGACAGCATCTGTATCAAGCGCTTCTCTCACGGGAAGATTTTTGGGACGAAGAACGCATCTATGCAGGACCGACAGGAGATGGTTTGCGCTGGGCGTTCAATGCCGCCCTTGATTCCGTCCGACGGAACCTCATTCAACCTCGCTAAAAGGAGACCTATGAAACCATGTGACCTTATCCTCAAGAATGCTTTGATCTTAACCATGGACAAAGCGCATAATCAATATGATCCTGGCGCCATAGCCTTAGATAAAGGTGAAATTGTTGCTGTGGGACCCGAAGAAGCTATTCTTTCCGAGTGGGAGTCCCATGAAATCTTTGACTGTGGTGGCAAGGTGCTGATGCCCGGCTTGGTCAATACCCATACCCACATTCCAATGACCTTGCTTCGAGGCTTATCCAACGACTTGCGCCTGGACGTTTGGTTGATGGGCTATATGATGCCGGTTGAACGTGAGTTTGTCTCGCCGGAATTTGTGCGCCTGGGTACTCAAATGGGATGTGCCGAATTAATCAGATCCGGTGTGACCACCTTCAATGACATGTACTACTTTGAAGATGAGGTCGCTAGAGCCACAGCCGAAATCGGCATGCGCGCCGTGCTGGGACAGACAGTTATGAAATTCCCTGCGCCAGATGCCGCTTCGTTCGAAGATTCTCTAGCCCTTTCGGAAGCGCTTATCGAGAAATGGAATGGTCACCACTTGATTATTCCAGCTATCGCACCCCATGCGGTTTATACCTGCCCCGCGGAAGTGCTTGAAGCGGTGGTTGAAATTGCATTGAAGCATGACGCGCGGGTCCACTTTCATGTCTCTGAAACAACCGATGAGGTCGAAAACTTACGTAAAGAAACCGGTATGCCGGTTGTCCCCTACATCAAAAAACTAGGCATGCTCGACACCAAACTTATTGCCGCTCATTGTGTGCACGTTGACGATGGCGAAATTCGCACCATGCACCGTGCCGGAACCGGTGTGGCGCATAACCCAAGTTCAAACCTCAAGTTGGCTTCGGGTTTCGCGCCAATCGCCAAGATGATGGACATGGGCCTTAAAGTTGGCATTGGCACCGATGGAACTGCCTCCAATAATGATCTTGATATGTTTGAAGAAATGCGCTTGGCGAGTTTGATTGCTAAGCCAGTGGCTGGTGACCCGACCGTCCTGCCGGCAAGACAGGTTCTGGAAATGGTCACCCGCATCGGTGCGGAAGCACTGCATATCGGTGAAATAACCGGTAGCCTGGAAGAAGGCAAACGCGCAGACCTGATTTTGATTGACCTGACACCTATTCACAACCAACCTCATTTCAAACGTGATCCAGAAAATATCTACGCGCAGATTGTCTATGCCAGTAAAGCAACGGATGTGACCGATGTGATGGTTGAAGGCCAATGGCTCATGCGTGAACAGAAGTTGTTGACCATCAACGAGATGGACTTGATTGAACAGGCTAAACCTATTGCCGAAAAGATTGACGCCTTCCTGACCAGCCGTGAGGAATCGGTTCATTCTAAACTTCTTGCCATTGGCGGTGCATCTGAGGAAGAAAGCTTTGAAGTGCAGGCAAAAGTCCGTGTTGAAGACCTCGATGCGGTGATTGA
>CAZUZM010000001.1:0-41481 GCA_964624615.1 uncultured Anaerolineaceae bacterium | reverse complement strand
GCAACGCACAGTTTGCGCTTCTATTCAGAATACTTCAAGCCGGTCAGGACCGTAGAAATTGAAAAGAACCGCCGTCGCTTCCTGGTCAAATTCAAGGATGTCGAATTCTTTATCAATGTTGATAAGATGATTAAACCGGTTGCGGATAGTTTTGTTGAAATCAAAAGCCGCACCTGGAGTCGTCACGATGCCAACGAGAAAACCCACCTGATTAAGTATCTGGCAGAATACCTTGGATTGGACACCGTGCAAATTATCAACCAGGACTATTTTCAACTTGTAGAAAGGGATTAAATGGAAAAGGCTAAAAAGATAAACGTACTCTTCGCAACAGCTGAGGCTGCACCTTTTGCTAAGGTTGGCGGATTGGGAGATGTGGCAGGCGCTTTGCCCCAGGCATTGAACAGTTTGGAAAATGCACCATTGGATGTGCGTGTCTTTATGCCTTTTCATGCCCAGGTGCGCCAGTTTCAACCCAAACACCGCAAAATTGGCGAGTTCACCTTGCCATTGATGGATGGCACTACCCTGCCCTGTCAACTCTATTTGGCTCAAATTGGAAACACGGTTGTTTATCTCTTGGATAACACCTATATCAACCACAACTCTCCGGTCTATCATGGTGATTGGCGTTTGGATGGTTTGAAATATGTCAGCTTTTCTCTAATGGTCTTAGAGGCTGCCAAATATCTGGATTGGAAACCCGACGTTTTACACTGCAATGATTGGCATACTGCCTTGGCCATCAATGCTTTGGGACAACACTATGCCCAGGATCCTTTCTTCAATGGCGTGAAGACGGTACTATCCATTCATAACCTGCCATTTAATGGTTGGGGCTCACAAGAAGCGATGAGCCAACTTGGGTTTAGTCCTAGCACGGATCCAGACCTGCCTGATTGGGCAAAATTTACACCTTTGCCGATGGGCATCGCCGCTGCGGACTTGATTATTGCGGTATCACCAGGGTATGCCAAGGAAATTACCACACCTGAATATGGCTGTGGCGTTGAGGGGTATCTGCAAAAGCATCAGGATAAATTGATGGGCATCCTAAACGGGATTGACATGGATAGCTTTAACCCGAAAACAGAAACGGCCATTCCACATCCGTTCAATATTGATCGCTTGTATGATCGAAAGCTGAATAAAAATGCTCTGCAAATTTCACAAGGACTGAGCACTGAACATCATCTACCCTTGATGACAATGGTGACACGGCTGAGCCATCAAAAAGGTGTGGACATCCTGTTTGATGCCTTAGAGCAAATTTCAGATTTGCCCTGGCAGTTTGTTTTGCTTGGTACAGGCGATAAAGAATTAGAAGCCAGAGCCCAGTCCATGACAGAACGCTACCCCGACAAATTCCGCGCCATTCTAAAATACGATGAGAATGTAGCTCGAATGCTATACGCAAGTGGTGATATTTTTACAATGCCATCCCGATATGAGCCCTGCGGTTTGTCTCAAATGATTGCCATGCGGTACGGTAACGTACCTGTTGCCAACGCTACCGGTGGTTTGAACGATTCCATTGTTGACTATCAAAGTCAACCTAAACCCGCGACTGGTTTCCTCAGCCATGGGCTTTCGGCTTCGGGATTTGCCCATACCCTTAGACAGGCAATCGAGCTTTTCCATGATAAAGTCCATTGGACAATTCTCCAACGGAACGCTATGTCTCAGGATTTTAGTTGGCAACAATCTGCCCGCGTTTATGCTGATGCCTATCAGTCTTTGCTTGTGGATGGTAGTGGAAATTCTTAAAAAGGAGTGACATTTTCCAATGATTAGTGAGCGTGCTTCAGGTATTTTGTTACACCCTACCAGCCTGCCTGGGCCTTATGGTATCGGCGATTTAGGTCCAGAGGCTTATAAATGGGTTGATTTTCTTGTCGCTACTGGAACTAAATTCTGGCAATTTTTACCTTTGGGGCCTACAGGTTATGGCGATTCCCCATACCAATGTTTCTCTGCCTTTGCCGGCAATCCGTATTTAATCAGTCCAGATGGTCTTATCGAATTAGGTCTCATAACTAAAAAGGACCTTGAACCTATACCCGCTTTTTCACTGGAAGCTGTTGATTTTGGCCCAGTCATTGAATGGAAGGTGAATCTGCTTGCCAAGGTCTGTGAAAATGTTTTGCGGCGTGGCATGCCTGAAACACTGCTTGAAGATTTTGAAAAATTTGTCGATGACCACTTGCATTGGCTCGAAGAATACGCCTTGTTTATGGCGATTAAGCAAAGCCTGGGCGGCATTTCATGGGCTGAATGGCCTAAATCCCTCAAGTTTAGGGAGATTGAAGCGCTGGAACAAGCCAAAACCCAGCTTTCCGAGCAGATTTTCCAAGTCAAATTTGAACAGTTTTTGTTCTTTTATCAATGGGCAAAACTCCGCCAATATGCTAATCGGCATGGCATTCAATTGATTGGGGATATGCCTTTTGTAATCGCTTTTGACAGCGCTGATGCTTGGGCACACCCGGATTTATTCTTGCTCGATAGCAAGTTGCAACCCACAAAAGTTGCTGGCGTTCCCCCAGATGCTTTTGGACCCATGGGACAGCTTTGGGGCAACCCTCTTTATAACTGGCCCGAGCATGAAGCCGAAGGCTATGCCTGGTGGCTGAAACGCATGGAAGCTACCTTGGCACTGGTTGACATTGTGCGAATTGACCACTTCCGTGGCTTTGCGGCTGCCTGGCATATTCCATACGGTAATACCGATGCAGTGGTTGGCGAGTGGATTCCATCTCCTGGTGAAGCCCTCTTCAAAACTTTCCAATCCAGCTACCCGAAATTGCCGATTATCGCTGAGGACTTGGGCTTCATTACCCCAGATGTGATTGCCTTGCGAGAAGATTTTCAGTTGCCCGGGATGCGCATTTTGCAGTTTGCCTTTGATGGTGATCCTGAAAATGAATTTTTACCTCACCATTATCCTGTCGATTCAGTTTGTTATACCGGCACACACGATAATGAAACGACCAAAGGCTGGTATCAACAGGCAGAACTCAAAAACAAACTTTTTTTCCATAAGTATCTTGATAATAAGGATGAGGATGTTGCCTGGACGATGATGCGGGCAGGGTTTCAATCGGTGGCACAACTATGTGTCGTACCAATGCAAGATCTGTTGAGCCTTGATTCGAGAGCACGCATGAATAACCCTGGTATTGCCGCAGGGAACTGGGGATGGCGAATGTTGCCTGGCGCTATCAATGACGTTTTGGTGGAAAGGTTTCGGGATCTCAACTTTACTTACAGCCGATTAATGGCCAAACCAAAGTAGTTTTATAAGATAAACAAAAAAGTCCATTACGGTGGACTTTTTTTGTTAACCCAGGCCAATTCGTCTTGTGAATTATCTAAATATTTCTGTGGCGATGGCAGCACCGATGATGCCGGCGTCGTTACCCAAAGTCGCTGCAATGACTTGCTCTTTCGGGAAAGAAAGGAAGTGTTGGAATTCTGAAAGGTTCGAGCTGATTGCCCCACCAAGTACAAACAAATCTGGGCTGAACAAGAAATCATAAGCCTTTAAGACCTTATCCAATCGTATTGCCCAATCTTCCCAGTTCAGTTTTTCTTGGTTCTTGATTGAAGCAGCGCCTACTTTTTCTGCAATTTGACCATCAATCACCAAATGACCTAGTTCAGTGTCGAACCAGATCTGGCCTCCAAGGATTAGCGCAGATCCAATGCCAGTGCCCAGGGTTAAGAAAAGAACACGATTAGCATTCCTAATACTTGGGTTACCAATGCGAAGTTCCGCCAAGGCAGCAACATCGGCGTCATTCCGTACCACAGCCGGCATGCCAATGCTTTCAGCAAAGTAATTTGCAAGATTCAAACCTGTCCATTGGGGATGTAAGTTTGGCGCTTTTAGAACAACATCATCGTCAAGTCTGCCTGGAAAGCCATATCCGACGGGGCCGTAATAATTTAAACGGGTAAGAATGTGCAAAATGCCTTTGACGGCTGTTGCCGGATCGGTGTCTTTGGAATTCTTTACCCGAACCGTTTCTGAAACCAGTTTGCCACTTTCAAGGTCAACAAGTGCAGCTTTGTAAGCGGAACCACCGATATCAATGCCTAATCTAATCATGTTTCACCTATTCGCACCCGTTTTGAAGGTGTTCTTCGTATGTTTTTGCAAAATTGTGTCTTCCAGAATTATCGCATGAGGCTCTAAAAAAGAGGAATTCCGAGTGTTCCGGTCGAGCCACGGCTTCGATGGAAGCCATTCCAGCACTACACAGAGGACCGGGCGGTAGTCCATGCACCTGGTAAGTATTATAAGGTGAGTTTATGGCTAAATCGTCCCAAGTCAAGGCGCTTTTCCACCAAGTCTTATGGGCATCGAACCAGCCAACGGCGTATTGAACCGTGACGTCGGTTTCGAGCTTCATGTTCAATTTGAGGCGGTTATAAAAGACGGATGCCATCAAAGGCATTTCTTCAATCGCCAAAGTTTCCCGTTGGAGGATGGATGCCAAGGTCAACCCTTCGTGAAGAGTCAATCCTTGGTTTTCGATTTCAGTATTCAATCCGCTGTTAATAACCTTATCGGCAAAACGAGTTGCCATCAAAGCAAGGGTTTCCTCTAAGCCAATCTCCGGTTTGAGCAAGTAGCTGCCAGGCAGGATATACCCTTCCATGCTTTGTCCGGGTTTTATGCCAGTTATGTTTTGTATTATTGATGGAGAATTTTTGGCTAAGTTCAGAAAATCTGAACCACTAAAAGTCAGTGCGTATTGATCAATCGCATTGGCAATTTCCTCGATACGCCAACCAGCAAAGATAAAGAGAGGAATATCCCGGTTTTTCGGATCCCCAATTCTGTTTGCGACATCGATTGTCGAGCTCATATTGTTTATGGTATAGGAACCAGGTTGCACAGTACGATCCTTACCGGTGTAGACCAGGTATTCGCTTAGCCTTTGCCAGTCAGTAATGATGCTCTGAGCTTCCAGATTTTGACAAATTTGCTGGACATTTTGGTCTTCTTCGACATTAAATTTGACTTCATCTACGGTTGAAAACCACTTGGGAACTTTTAGTGTATAAGCGTATTTGAACATGGCATAAGTCGATTTGTAACGTCCTACCAATGACAATCGAGAATCGGCTGGGCCAAATTCTTTTTTGACTGACCGAAAAACATAGCTGTTGATTCCGATAGCGATGACCATAGCCAGGACAGCTAAGAGGATCAAAAAGTGGCTAAAACGAAAACGCTTCTTATGGCTGTTCATTCACGATTACCTAGGCTGCGAGTCCAAAAAATCTTGGAGTATCAACGCTGCTACACGGTCGTCAGTAGCCTGGCGTCTTTTTTTTGCTGACTCGCCAATCTGGATGGAAATATCCTGCAAAGCTAAAGTACTCCCGCTTTCATCCCAGGTATGGATGGGAAGTTCGCCGACCTCATTCAGGACATCCACGAAGCGCAGCACCTTTCTTGCCCTGGGGCCAATACTGCCATCGCTGTCGTACGGCACTCCGATAACGATATCCGTACAACCTTCTTGTTTAGCGATTTCCAGCACCGCTTCGGCGTCTTTCACCCGGGATAAATGGTTGAGAATGCCATATGCCCTGGCAAATGACGCTGTTTCATCGCTCATGGCAATGCCTATACGGGCATCGCCATGATCAATGCCTAAAACCTTGCGATAAGCAGCGTCATTCTTGGACATTTTCTTTTTTCCTAGTCTTCAGCAGGTAAATCTATGCGAATAACCTGCTTGCCTCGGGCTTCCAAAACCTCAAAATCACCTAAAGCCTGGGCTAATTGGAGTGTGCCGAAGCTCATCCCTTCGCCAGGAATTATGACATCCTGCTTGTTTTTACGGGTGAAAATGATGTAAAGGCCGCCGTCTGGACCACCTTTATGGAATTGACCAGTGGAATGTAAAAAGCGTGGACCAAAGCCTAGCGTCGTGGCAACGTTATATTTATTCAATAGTCTGGTGCGCAAGGCTTGTAGCTGGTTTATCTCTTCAGCTTGGCGTGGCAAATAGGCATTCAGGGCGATGTACCCACCTTCAGGGATGTTCTTGGTGTAGACGCCGATGATTTCATCCAATGAGCTGCATTGCTCTAAGCCTGCTTGGGCTTTTCCGAATACTTTGAAACCAAGGTCGTCGAAAATGGCTTCACCTTCGTTGAGCTCACCACTTTCTTTGTATTGGGAAATTACTTCTTTTGTCACCAGTTTATTGCTTTGAACATCCGGTTGGTCAAAGGCATTGACACCCAAAACCGCGCAAGCGATGGCTGTGGCGTATTCCCAGCGGTAAAATTCACGGGCTAAATCGTAAGGGCTTTCGAGTTTGAAGTGTAAGACCGGATGTCCCTTTTCTTTCACTTTTTGAATGATTTCCGCTTTGCCGTTATCCACTTCAAGGTACACAAAGAGCCGGTCAGCGGTATAGTCGAATGATTCTAAGATGGGTTCACCTTCAATTGGTAAGATGCCCTTGCCTTCTTTTCCGCTGCTTTCGGCAATGAGTTGTTCGAGCCAGGGAACAAGATTTGCCCCAAAACCTTCGGCGACAAAGGTCAGTTTATTTCGCCCTTCTAAGGCGGCACTTCCCAATGCCAAGCCTAACATGGCGTTAGCATTAGCAGGCAAAGAATTCATTGGACGACTGCCTCGGTCAGAAAAATCGGCTTTCAAAAGATAGTGTTCGAGGTCAATGCCAATTAATGCGGCTGGGATCAGCCCGAAGGGTGTAAAAGCGGAAAAGCGACCGCCAACATCAGCAGGAGCATAGAAAACGGCACGGAATCCATTGCGCTGCGCCAGGTCAGCCAAGGATGAGCCCGGATCTGTAATGGCGATGAATCGATCACCGGCAGAGTCCTCAAACACTTTGGAAACTTCGTCAAAGAAGTAGTGGTAAGCTGCCATTGTTTCGCTGGTGCCACCACTTTTACTCGCTACTACAAACAGGGTGTGTTCAAGGTTGACTTGGGTCACTTGGTCCAGAATTTCTTTGGGATTTGTTGTATCGATGATGCGCAGGCGCAATCCAAGCCCAAGCGCTAATTGACCTTCAAAGGATTGTGCCAAAACTTCAGGTGCTAAAGATGAGCCACCCATGCCCAGGACAAAAACGTCCGTAAAGCCTTCTTCTTGGGCTTGCTTTAAGAAGGCTTGATAGTCTGAAATATAGCCAAATTGTTTTCCTGGTAGCTCTAGCCAACCGAGGCGGTTCAAGATTTCTTCGTGTTGTTCAAAGTCTTGGGTCCACAAACTGGGGTCATGTTCAAATAGGCGATGGACATAAACGGTGTTGACGGCTGTTTTGACCACCTCTTTCAATCGATCTCTAAAGGAATCTACTTCAGCAGAAAAGCGCACACGCTTGTTGTCGATGGTCGAAAGTAAGCTTTGATGAGCTTTTTGAAAGGCTAAAACACCTTCATCTTCGAGTTTATCGGTAACTTCCCACAGGTTAATGCCTAAATCGATCAAGGCATCTAACCGTGCGATTGAACTTTTAACCTCATGTTCAATGCGCAACCCTGGCACACCGTGTTCCAGATAGGCATTTAAGGTCGCCGTAGGAATAGTGTTGACGGTGTTGCCACCGATGAGTTCGTCAACGTAAAGGCAATCCGAATAGGCTGGGTTTTTAGTGCCAGTGGATGCCCAAAGGGGTCGCTGAATCTGTGCGCCTTTTTTGGCCAGCGCTTCGAAACGTGGACTACTAAAAATGCCCTTGAAGGTTTGGTAAGCCATGCGTGCGTTATCAATCGCAATTTTCCCCAACAATTCACGCGCAAGCTCCTGACCGTTAGCGATGCGTTCTTCTAATAGTTTGTCTATTGCGGTATCAATGCGCGAGACGAAGAAGCTTGCCACACTGTGAATGTGTGATATCGCCAACCCTTGCTTCACACGATCTTCAAGACCGAGCAAGTAGGCTTCGATGACTTCCTGATAGCGGTCAATCGAAAAAATGAGGGTTGCGTTGACATTAATGCCTTCGCTAATCAAAGCGCGAATGACCGGGATGCCGGCTTGAGTGGCTGGTACTTTGATCATCAGGTTTTTGCGATTAATTTGTGCCCAGAGGGTCTTGCCTTCTTGGATTGACTTTTCAGTATCGTTGGCAAGCATCGGATCAATCTCTACACTTACATAACCATCCATATGCTGGGTGCTATCATATACTTTTCTGAATTCATCAGCAGTCATCTGAATGTCTTGCTTGACCAGCTCAAAATAGATCTGTTCTGTGCTCAATCCCGCCCAAGCCATGGATTGAAGGCTAAGGTCATAGGAACTGCCCTTCCCAATCGATTTTTCAAAAATGCTTGGATTAGAAGTGACACCGTAAATTTTCCCGTGTTCAATCAAACGGCGAATATGACCGTTTTCCAAATCTTTTCGATCGATATTGTCATACCAAATCGATTGACCTAAGGCTTTGGTTTCGATGGCTTTATTCATCAGCTACTCCTTTTGATTGTCTTGCATCATCTCTTCAATGCGTTTGACGACATTTTCAACGGTAAAACCGTACTTCTCAAACACCAAATTGCCTGGTGCGCTTTGGCCAAAGTGGTCAATGCCCAGACTCGCGCCACGGTCACCAACCCACCGTTCCCAACCCATCGTGCGGCCGGCTTCAATGGAGAACCGGTTTTTAACTGATGGGGGCAGAACGCTATCGCGATAAGCTTTGCTTTGGGCTTCAAACACGGACCAGCAAGGGAAGGAAACGATGCGTGTGTTCCATCCTTTGGCTTCTAATTCTGGCAAACTCTGGGTTGCCAATGAAACTTCAGAGCCGGTTGCCAAGATGATTAAGTCTGGGTCACCCTCACGAGTTTGATACAAAACGTAAGCGCCTTTGGCTAGTCCTTCCGCACTGGCAAATTTGTTGCGGTCCAATGTGGGTACGTTTTGTCGGGTCAGAATGAAGACGGTTGGTTCCTTGGTGCTTTCAAGCGCTACTTTCCATGCTTGAACAGTTTCATTGGCATCAGCGGGACGAATGACCTTCAACCCGGGGAATAAGCGTAAACTCATCAAGGTTTCAATAGGCTGATGGGTCGGACCATCTTCGCCGACGCCAATCGAGTCGTGGGTAAAGATAAAGATATTCGCCATTTCTGCCAAGGCGCTGACTCTTAAAGAACCACGCAAATAGTCTGAAAAAACCAGGAAGGTGGCACAATAAGGTCTCAATCCACCATGAACGAAGATGCCGTTTGAAACCGCTGCCATGCCAATTTCGCGCACGCCATAGTGAATATTGCGACCTTCGGGATGTTCTAGACCAAAGGCTTCATAGGCATCCATCCAGGTGTTATTGCTGGGTGCCAGGTCGGCAGACCCACCAATCAGTTCGGGCACGGCTTTGGCGACAGCTTGCAAGGTTTGCCATGATGCAACACGTGTTGCTATGCCTTTTTCACTGGTTTCGAACACCGGTAGTTCAGTATCCCAATTTTCGGGCAATTCACGCTTGAAGCGGCGTTCAAATTCTTCAGCTTTTTCAGGGTACTTCTCGGAATATTGACGGTAAAGTTGGTCCCATGCTTCTTGGGCTGCTTTACCATCTTCGATCTTGGATCTAAAGTGTGCCAGGATGTCATCACTGGCAAAAAAGAGTGGCTCGGTTGGCACGTTTGCGTTTTTCTTGGCGAGGTTCAATTCATCCCATCCGGCTGGGGTTCCGTGAATGCCGGAAGTATTTGCCCTAGTTGGTAAACCATAACCGATGATGGTTTTACAAATAATCAAGGATGGTCGGGGATCTTGTTTAGCCCGCTCGATGGCTTGGTCAATGGCTTCGACATCATGTCCATTTTCAACCGTCTGAACATGCCAGTCATAGGCTTCAAAACGCTTGGCAACATCTTCAGTGAATGCCAAGTCGGTGCTGCCTTCGATGGTGATGCGGTTTGAATCATAGAGATAAATCAATTTCCCAAGCTTTAGGGTTCCGGCTAATGAGGCAGCTTCGGAGCTGATGCCCTCCATCAAGTCGCCGTCAGTCACGATGCCATAAGTAAAATGGTCCACAAGTTTGATGTCGGGGCTATTGAATTCAGCTGCCAGATGGGCTTCGGCGATTGCCATACCTACTCCTGCGGCAAAGCCCTGTCCCAAAGGACCGGTAGTGGTATCCACACCTGGCGTAACGCCCCATTCAGGATGACCCGGGGTGATGGATTCCCATTGACGGAATCTACCCAGCTCTTCCTTGCTGATGTCATAGCCGGTAAGGTGCAAAATGCTATAGAGGAGCATGGAAGCATGGCCACCCGAAAGGACAAAGCGGTCACGGTCTTGCCACTGCGGGTTCTTTGGGTTATGTTTCATTTGGCGGACATAAAGCGCGTAAGCAAGGGCTGCCGCGCCCATGGGCATGCCGGTGTGGCCAGAATTGGCAACTTGCACGCCGTCAGCGGAAATGAAGCGAATGGTATTCAAGGCTTGTTCGATATCAATCTTATGCATAGGAATCTCCGGTTTTTGTTTTCTCGCAATGGTAAAATTTTACCACGAGGGCGCTGGATAAACCCTCATAAGGAGTCGAAGATGGACCTAAAAGGAAAAACAGCTTTAGTGACTGGTGGCGCGATCCGGATTGGCAAGGCGATTGCGACTGCCTTGGCGCATCGAGGTGTGAATCTTGCCTTGGTTTACAATCGGTCTGAAGATGCTGCCCAACAACTCAAGAGCGAGTTACGCCAACTTGGGGTTAAAGTTGAGCTTTATCAGGTTGACCTAAGCGATTCTACGGCAATAGAACCGCTGCTGGACGCGGTGAAGAAAAGTCTTGGACCCTTAGACATCCTTATCAATAATGCCGGCATCTTTCCAAAGGGTAAGTTGATGGATTTGACTCAAGAAACCTTGAACCAGGTTTTTAGCGTTAATCTCTTTGCGCCCTTGTTTTTGATGCGTGCGTTTGCCGAACAACTCCCTGAAGAAACGCAGGGCAAAATTGTGAACATCATTGATGCCAAAGTGTTCAAAAGCAGCCCAGAGCGGTTTGCTTATCGATTAACGAAAGTTGCATTATGGGAAGCTACAAAAATGGCTGCCATGGAGCTTGCGCCTCGGGTAACGGTCAATGCGGTGAGCCCGGGTTTGATGATGTCTTTAGCTGGCATGGAACATTTGGATATGCAATCTGTCGCAGAACGCCGTGTGCCGCTGAAAATGCTGGGCAGTGGCGAGATCGTCGCTCAAAACGTCATTCATATCTTAGAGCAAGACTTTATGACCGGCAATAATATCGTCCTTGACGGCGGAGAATATCTTTAGAGGTGTATGATGGATACATTGTTGATTAATGACCTGGAAGTTGAGGCTTATGTCGGTGTGAAGGACGATGAAAGATCCGTTCCGCAGATTTTAGTGATTAATTTGCGCGCCCAAGCTGACTTTAGCAAAGCCGCTCTTTCGGATGATGTGACTGATACAAATAGCTATGCCACGATGGCAAAAGTCATTAAGAAAGTGGTTGCCGAAACCAGCTATCATCTGTTGGAAGCTTTAGCCCATCACATCTTAAGGGAACTGTTTGGGCAATTCGACTTAAAGGAAATCACAGTCCGCATTGAAAAGCCTCGCCGCGTGTCGAACACGCGTTCGGTGGGAATAGAAATGACACGAAAAGCGGAAGATTTTCTAAACTGAAAGTTGCTCCCCTAACAAACCAAAAAAACTAAGAAATACGGTTGAGGAATTCAAGCCGCGTTTCAAGGTGAGTGCGGAAACCACCCAGCATTGCCGATGTGGTCATGGTAGCTTCTTCTTTGCGCACACCACGCATCATCATGCACAGGTGACTGGCTTCGATGACCACGGCCACACCCAAGGGACGTATCGATTCCTGAATAAACTCGGCAATCTGTTGTGTCATGCGCTCTTGCACCTGTAATCTATGCGCAAACATCTCCACAATGCGAGGTATCTTCGATAATCCAATCACTTTTCCTTTTGGTAAATAGGCAACATGCGCCTTGCCAAAAAAGGGCAAAACATGATGTTCACACATGCTGTAGAACTTGATGTCCTTGACGATGACCATTTGTTCATAATCGACATTGAACAAAGCTTTGTTGATGAGTTTTTCTGGGTCAACAAAATAGCCGCTGAAAATTTCTTCGTATGCCCTGGCAACCCGCTGGGGTGTTTTTTGCAAACCTTCGCGATTTACGTCCTCACCTATTGCTTTGAGCATCATATCTGTTGCTAAAGCGATTTGCTCTTGGTCAACATGGTATTTTTTCTTTGAATCAGGCATAAGGACCTCAACATTCTACAAAAAATGAAAAGAATAGAGCAGCCCAGGTATTGAGCTGCTCTATGAAAAGCATTGTTTATTATCCGATGATGGGATCAATCAAACCGTAGGTTCCATCACGTCGGCGATAAAGGACGTTGATTTTATTCGTCGTCGCATTGTAGAAGACAAAGAAGTCTTCATGACCAAGCAACATCAGTTGTTCCATCGCTTCAAGTTCGTCCATAGGTGTCAGGATAAAGCTCTTGCGACGAACGATGACGGGTTCTGGGGTTTCGTCGACTTCAACTTCTTCGGCGACGTCCAAGGAAGCTTTGGCAGTACCATCATCTCGGCGGCGCCAGTTCTTGCCTTTGAAGCGTTCGATTTGGCGGGTCATCTTATCCACAGTTGCATCAATAGCGGCGAAGATATTATCTGCGCGTTCTTCAGCGCGTAAGATAAAGCCACGACCGCGGATGGTGACTTGCGCAATAAAGCGTTCGTTCGCGTTACGGGCAGTTTTAGCATGACCAAGGTCCACGCGACATTCATCAATTTCGCTGAGGAACTTGTCTAATTTGCCTATTTTTTTGGTTGCGTAGTCGTGGATTCGATCGGTGAGTTCTAATTCTTTGGTGTAAATATCAATTTTTAGGGCCATTTGAACCTCCGTTATTTTTAATGATTATACAACAATATTAAGCGATTATTCAATATTGTTTAAAAGATGGCTCGATTTTGCCAAAGTCAAGGCGAAAACCTGACGAGCACCAGCGATTTTCAACTCGGCCGCAGCCGATTGTAAAGTGGCGCCAGTCGTATAAACGTCGTCAACCAGGAGGATAGACAAGCCTTTTACCTGTTTTGGATCCGCCCTAAAGGCATCGTTTACATTCTCTAACCGTGAGCGCATATCCAAGCCAACTTGTGAACTGGTCTCCCTAATTCTGGTTAGCGCATAAGGTCTGAAAGGTTTTTCCAAGAAGACTGCCAAAGGTTTTGCAAGACGACTGGCTTGGTTGTATCCCCTTTCCTGAAGTTTTTTTGCGCTTAATGGGATAGGTACGACGATTTGATAATCCCAGTCGGTTGATCTGACCAATGTTTCAAGATAGTGTGCCAAAACCTGGGCGATACCAATGTCATTTTGGTACTTCAGTCGCAAAATAGCGTCCCGTAAAACGCCACCATACACACCAAAGCCACGATAGTTTTCGAATGCATGTTCATTTCCTCGGCATGCACCACAAATATCCGACCCACGCACTGCTTGCCCACAAAACTTGCAAAGTCGTCCCACCAGACGTTGGATTTTGCTCTCACAAGCTTCACATATGAGTTCTCCCTCTATGCCACAGCCGGGACAAGAGGGTGGAAAAATCCAATCAACCATCCGCAGGAAAGCGGCATGGCTAAAATGCTGAATTTTTTGCCTTTGCAACTCATTCATTGTTATTTTTGCATGATTGATTCGTAGAAAAGTCTGATAGCCGGCCAGAACAAGGAAAACACTGTGAAGAGGACCATGAACACGAGTAATATCAGCAAGACATATTCGGTTGGTCCCCAAGGGCTATTTGAACCGCGGCGCATAGATACTCCAGTGTATTCGCATCATTTATCCATTATAATAAAGCTTGGTCTAAAAAAGACAATAGATAATCTGTAGTATTGTACTCAATTCCGGATTATTCTAACAATAAAGATACAGTTTTATTCTAAACAAGAGATAAGGAGAACTATGGCTGATATTTTTGGAAAAGTAACCGATCAACAAGATTGGTTCAAAAAGATCATTGGTAAAATCCCTGGCTTTAAGGGGTACTTTGAGCGCAATAACCGTCGCAGCTCTGACAAGCTCCTGCGAGAAATGATCGCCCGTGAATATGAAGTGCAATATCAACGCATTTCTGGTGTTCAACGCGCGCTGATTTCAGCTGGTGAGCTTGGCGCTGTTGGCGACCTGGAGAATGCTGCTATCAAAATGAGGCAATTTATCGATCGTGTTCGCACAGCATCCTACGGTTATGCTGGTATTTTTGACGCGATCAAAATCAAAGAAGCTGAACTCGAAACCGTTTATCAATTCGATGCGATGCTTCTTGAAAAATACAACGAAATTGCCCGCGCAATCGATCATGTTGAGGCTTCAATTGGCACAGATGGACAGGCTGCAGCCATTCGAAACCTCATTGCACACGCCCAGGAAGCTATCGAAGCCTTTAACAAGCGCTCCGATATCATGAAGGGCATTGTTCAGTAAGCTATAGGAGGACTTTATGGCAAGAATTTTTGATGTTGTTGAATATCCCCGCGAGATGGTGGACGAAATCGTCCATCGCTTCCCCGAAACCGGTGTTGCAGATTTGCGCATCGGCTCACAGGTCATCGTGCGTGAATCCCAAGCTGCGGTTTTCTTCCGTGATGGTCACGCCCTGGACGTGCTTGGTCCTGGTCGACATACCATTACCACCGCAAACATCCCCATTCTGACGGGTTTGTTGGGTAAGCTTTTTGGTGATCGAACTCCCTTCACCGCGGAAGTCTATTATGTCTCCATGCGAGAATTTGCCGACCGCAAATGGGGTACGCCCCAACCCATCATCGTTCGCAACACGGGCGTTGGTTTGGGTGTTGCCCTTTTGCAAGGTTTCGGTAGCTATAGCTTCCAGGTGCAGGATCCTCAGCAATTTGTGACCCAAATTGTTGGTCAGCTGCACGCCTATCGCACTCAGGATATTGAAAACCGCTTGCGCACCATGCTGCTTTCCAAATTGCAGGACGTGTTGGGCGAAACGACTGCCAACAAGAATGTCTTGGATTTGATTGGCCTCACTGACGAACTCAGCGCGGCTGTTCGTGCTAAAGCACAGGATGACTTCCTGGCACTCGGTCTTTTGCTTAAATCCTTCTACATCGGTAACCTGAAACCCTCTGATAAGTCTGCTGCCGAACTGCGTGATATGGGTATGCTGGATATGCAAACCTATATGCAACTCCAAGCTGCAGATGCCATGCGCGATGCTGCCCAGAACCCCTCAGGTGGTGCTGGCCTCACCGCTGGCATTGGTGCTGGCATGGGCGTTGGACAGATTTTGGCTGGTTCTTTATCGGGTTTCCAGGGACAAACACCAGCCCAACAACCTGCCCAAGGTCAACCACCTCAGCCTGCAGGCGGACAATCTTCTGCCATGCCAGAACTCTTAACCCCAGAAGGTGTAGCCAAGTATTTGAACGTGAGTGAAGAAGACGTAATGTCCGCGATCAATGCTGGCGACCTCAAAGCGCGTAAAATTGGGAGTGCCTACCGCATTACCCGTGAAGCGCTTGAAGCCTTCTTGAAAGACTTCTAAACAAACGGTAAAGATAAAGGCCTGAAATCAATCAGGCCTTTATACCTTTCTATCAACCGGACATCCGCTCTATGAAGCTGCATGAATTTCAAACCAAAGCTATCTTTAAACGCGAGGGCATGCCATTGCCCGCTTCGTTTTTAAGCTCAAGTCCTGCTCAAGCCAGGCAGGCAGCTTCTGAAATTGGATATCCAGTGATCCTCAAAGCCCAATCATTGCTGAGTGGACGTGGAAAAGCTGGTGGTATCCGCCTGAGTAAAAACGATAGCGAAACTGAAAAAGCCGCCAGTGACATCCTGGGAATCCAGTTGAAGGGCATTTCAATCCAAAATATTTTGGTAGAAAAAGCAATTAAAGTTGACAACGAGCTTTTTCTTGGCTTTATCTATGACCCTAATACTGGCGATCCCAGTTTCGCACTTTCAGTGGATGGTGGCATGAGCCTTGAAGACGCCCCTGCCTTGCCTGAATCAAACGCATACATCCAGAAGATAAATCCCATGCTTGGTTTGCAAACCTTTATGGTGCGAAATGCCTGTGCGAGCCTGGGCATTGACCCCAAACAATGGAAAAGCATCGAACAGCTTGCCATAAAGCTTTGGCAGGTCTTTAACCAATATGATGCCACTCTTGCTGAGATTAACTCGATGGTTTTCGATGAGGATGCCCGTCCAATGGTTTTGGATGGAAAATTGATAATTGATGATAACGCCTTGTTTAGACAACGCGAGTTTGTTGGCTATCTTGATCCGGCTATAACAAGTTTTGCCCAAGCCGAAGCGCGTAAATTTGGCCATCAGCTAGTCAAAATGGATGGAAACATTGCTGTAGTGACCAATGGACAAGGCTTAGCGAGTGCTACGGTCGACGCGCTGGTGAAGTTTGGCCTAAAACCCGCACTTGTCTTAGTGTTAGGGAATAATGCCACCAAATCCAGCATCAAATCTGCATGCCAACTGATACACGATGATCCATCCGTACAAGCAGTTCTGATTAATGTGTACAGTTTTATGAATGATTGTGTAGAAACCGCTCAAGGCATTCTCTCGGCATATAACCCAGGCTCGAACCTGCCCTATTTTATGGTCTTAAAAGGTGTGGATTGTCTTGCAGCCCGGTCCAGCCTCACCGATTACACCGAAATCTACTTGTTGGATAATCTGGATCAAGCGATTCCTGAACTTGTTCGCACGGTGGAGGAAAATGATGTCCATTCTCATTGATCAACACTCGCGAATCATAATCCAAGGCATCGTTGGACGGGCAGGGTCTTACTTTTCCAAACGCATGCATGACTATGGGCAAAACGTTGTTGGCGGTGTTGCGCCTGGCTATGGTGGTGGATGGGCGCTGGATAGTAAAGTGCCTATTTTTGATACTGTTCATGAAGGTATCAACTCTACCGATGCCGATACAAGCGTTATTTTCGTTCCACCCCATGCCGCAGCAGACGCCTGTTTTGAAGCCTTGGATGCTGGCATCCAAAATGTGATTTGTGTTTCGGATGGCGTGCCGCGGAAAGACACCGCACTGATTAATAGCCGATTATTTGACCAAAAAGCCCGCCTGATTGGTCCCAACGCGAGTGGCGTTTTTTCACCTGGGAAGGCTTTAGCCGGCGTATTTCCTGTAGAACGTGCATTGCCCGGACGGCTTGGCGTAATTTCACGCGCTGGGTCATTAGCCTTCTCGGTTTTGGACATGCTTTATGAAAATGATATTGGTGTCCGGACGGTCATTGGGCTAGGTGAAGCCTGTTTGGCTGGTGCTGATTTTGTGGATTGTTTGGACTTATTTGAGATGGACGCACATACCGATGCCATCCTCCTGCTCGGTCAACCCGGCGATGTCCAGGAAGAGCTAGCTGCTGCCCACATTCTCGAATCAATTACAAAACCGGTCTACGCCTATATTGCAGGTGAAAGTCTTGCAAAAATGACTCTCATCGGTCACACGGAAATGTCTATGTTTGACCTTCAACAAACTAGTCTTTCCAAGATAGAAGCTTTGAGTGATGCCGGTGTGTTGATTGCAAAAAGTCTTGAAGAGATCCCCCACCTCTTAAAAAAATAAGGCTGGCGGATGCCAGCCCATTCTGTTGATTTGCTTTAGTTCTTTGTTGCTTCCTCAATGGCTTTGACGGCATCGCCGACTGTCTGGATGGCACGGGCGGCTTCGTCATCGATATTGATGTCAAATTTTTCGCAAAAACCGTCGATCAGGAAGAATTGATCCATTGAATCAGCCTTCAAGTCTTCAATAAAGCGGGTCTCCATGGTGATTTGATCCCCATCAATTTTGAGGACGTCGACGACGACTTCTTTAACGCGTTCAAAAGTATTTTCTTGTGTCATTTTCTAAAACCTCTTCTATCG
This sequence comes from uncultured Anaerolineaceae bacterium, assembly GCA_964624615.1. GTDB lineage: Bacteria > Chloroflexota > Anaerolineae > Anaerolineales > Anaerolineaceae > Mesolinea. The sequence goes on along the minus strand of CAZUZM010000001.1, from coordinate 23,484 downwards.
TTCCTTTTCATAAAAACTCGAATTAAGTTATCATTGATGATAACACGAAAATATGGAAAAAGTTATCAAAACTTCACAACGAAAAAATGAACATCTAAGGATTTGTCTTGAAGAGATTGTAGAAACCAGCGTTTCCGCCGGCTTTGAAAGAATATCCATTCGCCATCAGGCCTTGCCGGAACTAGATCTTGAGGATGTAGACACCAGGCTGACCTTTTTAGGTAAAACCTTAAAGGCGCCTCTTTTGATTTCTTCAATGACAGGTGGCAGTCCAGAAGGTGGACGTTACAATCAGATTTTGGCTGAAGCCGCTGAACGATTCGGCATCGCTATGGGCGTTGGTTCACAACGTGCTGCTATTGAAGACTCTGCCTTGGAGCCTACCTTTCAAATAAGAAATGTTGCTCCGAACATCTTGCTCTTTGCCAATCTTGGTGCTGTGCAATTGAATTATGGGTACTCTGTTTCGGAGGTTCAAAAGGTTGTCGATATGATTGATGCAGATGCGGTTTATTTGCATCTTAATCCGTTACAAGAAGCCCTGCAACCCGAAGGTAATACTCATTTTGGTGGCTTGTTAGACAAAATCGAAGCCATATGCAAAGTTATCCGTGTACCAGTGGTGGTCAAGGAAGTTGGCTCTGGTATCGATGCTGAATTGGCACGGACCCTCTTCAATATTGGAGTCAGTGCCGTTGATTGTGCCGGTTTAGGCGGCACATCTTGGGCATTGGTCGAATCCTATCGGCAACAAGAGCCTGGTATGCGGGAAATGAGCCAGCTTTTTTCGACTTGGGGTATCCCAACAGTAGAATGCTTGTTAGCCTATCAAAAAGCAGGTATTACCGGTGAAATGATTGCCTCAGGCGGACTGCGCTCTGGGTTGGATGTATTTAAGTCTTTAGCGTTAGGTGCACGCTTGGGTGGCATGGCACTACCCTATCTCAAAGTTGCTGACAGCGGACCGGACGCCTTGAATGCTCTAATAACCAACATCATTACCGAGTTGAAAGTAGCCATGTTCAATTCTGGTGCGGTCAATCTGAACGCGATTAGTCAAGATAAAATATGGATAAAGGAAACTAAATGATTAGCCACTTGAAGCAAAAATTTGAAGAACGCCTGGAACGAGAAGTGATGCGACAATGTGGCGATGCGGAACCATTGCTTTCAGAGATGGTGCGCTATCATTTTGGCTGGCATGCCGAGGGTGAACAGCGCGGCAAGCGGTTGCGGCCTATGATTCTATTATTAGCGTCGATGGCATTGGGACAACCTGCTGAAACCGGCTTGAATGCGGCGGTTGCGCTGGAAACCTTTCATAATTTCACCTTGGTACATGATGACATTCAGGACAAAGGTGATTTTCGTCAGGGCCGCCCTGCTATGTGGCGACGTTATAGCATTGAACAAGCCATTAATACCGGCGATTTTATGGCATACGCTGCTCAATCAATCATGAACTTTGCTGAAACAAACTTGCAGGATGGGCAGGTGCGAGCGCTTATAAAGGCTTTTACTGACGCGGGCATGGATGTTATGCGGGGTCAACACCTAGACATGCTCTATGAACGTCAGGATGTGGTAAGCCTTGAACAGTACCTAGGGATGATTCATTTCAAAACAGCACGGCTTTTCTCAGTTGCTTTGGAGATGGCAGGCATTCTTAATCATGTATCAGCAGAAGACATGCTAAACCTACGCGCAATCGGCACTAATATTGGGCTTGCTTTTCAGATACAAGATGATTTTCTCGGCATATGGGGAGACCCAAAGAAAACAGGTAAATCCGTTAGCACCGATATCCTTACCAAGAAAAAAACTTATCCCATCCTTAGTGGTCTAAGCGAATCTGACGAAATGAATAAGATTTGGACTCAAGACGCCCCACTCAACGCTGAGTCGGTAGACAAGGTTGTAGAAATCCTGACGCGGTTGGAAATTGATCAAAAAACTCGTCAGATAGCGCAAGGCTATAAAGCTAAAGCACTCGAAGGTTTCAATTTAGTTTTTACTCATCCGTGTGAAGAAAAGCAAGCACTATTGGACATTCTCAACCAAATGATATATTAAGCGACTGTTTGCCTGGTAGAACGTTCTGGTTTTTAGATGTCTGTGCTTAGGGGTGGCTGATTTTTTAGCATCCGCCAGCTGGCGACCAATAAGCCAAATGCTACCCAATAGTAAGGCAAACCGAAGGTATCCATGCTGAAACCTTCAATGATAAAAGCGATGATGAACAGTTTTCCAACCAACGCCATGCTTTGATAGAAAACTGAGTTTGTTTCTTTTTCCAAATCTTTGGCAGACTTCCAATGCAGATAGACCCATGACACAAAGAAAGCCAAGCCGATAATGCCAGTCTCTGCCAATAAGCGTGACCAAAGGTTTTTCGCATTCGGAATAAAGGATTGGTGATTAATCGTGCTAACGACTTCAGGAAGCATATATCCAAAAGCTGGTACCATACCGGAAAAGTAAAAACCCATGGCACCAATCCCTACCCCAATCCAGGGATGAAGTTGAAACACCTTAAAACCACTCACCCAATAGATCAAACGCTCAGCAATTTGTATGAGATTAGCCCAACCATACAGCCCCATTTTTTTAATGGCTTGGACATCGATGAGCCGAGCTGTCCGACTTGGATCCAGTTTTGCAATTAACATCGCCGATAAAATGGCAAGCCCAATTGCTAATAAAAGCACTGCCAACCATAACCCGATTTTGATCAGGATAGTCTGAATTGGTTTAAGTGGTGTCTTTCTTCGGATTTCGATCGTGCTGAAAAGTTTTCCGATCAACAGCTTCGCAGCCTTGAAAATCAAGTAAATCAATAAAACCAGGAAAGTGAGCCAGCCGATACGGGAAAAGGTCAGGAATAATAAGCCAATGCTGGTTACAAAAATCAGGTTTTCAACAGTCACTTTTTTGAACAGGCGAAACTTAAAGATGCTGTAGCCTTTGAGACTGAAACCCAGGCTAATGGGAATATACAGCAAGTTGAGTTGATGGGCTAACCAGCTTGGCTCAAACGCTAAGCCGCTGATTCTTCTAGGATAAATCTTGCCCGAAGAAGAGAAAGATAAAGTGATCCGTGCAAGCCATGAAGGATAATCCGCTAATACTCTTCGCATGTAAACAGCTTGGAAAATAGAGATCACTACCAGAAAAAAGAAACCAAGGTACATCCAAAGGAGCATGGTCTTCATTTTTTCTTCACTGCGAATGAAATGAGCGCACAAATAGTAAAATGCGATGCCCATGAATAAGGTAATAAAGCCTTCAAGCGCATTTTTTATGGGTGAAGCTTCTCGAAATGAGGGTAACTCCCTAAAAAACATTATAGATGTGCTCAATATAGCGACGATTAGAAAAAACAGTAAGGGTTTGAATTGATAAGAAAAAACTTGTTTGCTAAAGAAGGCAGGCAGGATGAGTGCCAAAAACAAAAGAAAAGCCGGCACAACCGATAACGGCGCGACGGCAGTCCCGCCTACGAGTTTAGACAGCAGCGGAAAGCTGCTAATGGGTAATAAAAAGAAAAATAAGCCAAAAGCAATGGAAATAAAAGTTGAATGAAAAGCCTTCAACTTGTCTTTAATCATACTGTTTCCGAATTAAAAAGCATCCAATCACCAGCAAGAAACCAATGGCTCCACCGGCAAGGCTCATGGAACCGCGATGATAACTCTGGGGTTTCACTGGAATGGATGCAGGTTGAAATTGACTGACACTCAGGTATTCGCTTAGCCCTAAAGTTTTTGTGCCAAGTTCAGCGAGCACATCTTTAGCCTGTTCCATCGCCTGGTCATAGTCCGATTTGGTCATACTCTTACAAAACGTTTCGCCTTCAAAATGTTCCGGTGGTTTTGCACAGTTTTCCAACAGCGTCAACGTGTTTTTTGCAGTGGAGACCTCTACTGCGTTGGGATAGGCACTTTCGAGCGTCTGATACAGGATTTCAGCCCAATCACTGGCAATTCTTGCTGCAACTGCTGGGTCGTTATCGCGCACTTTGATGGTGCTGGTTAACATCCTTCTTTCCACAGCGGCATGAGCTTTTAACCAAGCCAGATCAAGGCTCATGCCTTGATCTGCTTGTTTTTTTAATAAGAGGTCGACCACATTGGGGTTGAAATAGAGCTCCCCAATATGGTTGATTTGTGAATCAAGCATAAACTCGGTTACAGATCCTCCCTTGTTGAGTTGGAGATTCGTTGTAACACTCGCACTGGCTTCATAAATCGGGGTTTTAACAAAGCTCAATACAAAGCCAATGAGCGCTCCGACTACGATGCCGACAACTAAAAGGAGCCAGTTAGGGCTGCTTTTTAACAAATGCTTTACATCCAAGTCCTTGGTGGCATTCATCCGCGTTTTCGTTTCTGCTTGTTTCATACCGTTATTATAGCATTGCTTAGTCTTCCAGCGTTTCGCCACCGGTCTTTTGGAATCTTAAGCGGTCATGGGTATTCAGAATGCGTTTTCGCAACCGAAGGTTCTGAGGTGTGACTTCCAAAAGCTCGTCCTCTGCCAAATATTCCACAAACTCATCCAAACTCATCTCACGCGGTACTTTAAGACGTTCGTCGATATCCCGGATAGATTGACGCATATTGGTCAGGTGCTTTTTCTTGACGACATTAATCGCCAGGTCTTGTGACCGACCGGTTTCGCCGACAATCATCCCCTCATAAACCATCACACCAGGCCGCACGAACAAGATACCACGCTGTTCCGCATTTTTTAAGCCAAAGGTGGTTGTTTCACCGGCTTCGATGGCGATGATCGAACCGTTCTCGCGGCTTTCAATGGCATCTTCCAAAGGACGATTGCCAATATAAAAGCTGTTCAAGACACCACTGCCATGCGTCATATTCAAAAATCGGTAGCGAAAACCGAGCAAACCACGGGTAGGGATAACAAAGCGCAAGTGGACAGTGCCATCGGTATTATTGCTCATTTCTTCCATTCTGCCGTGTCTTTTGCCCAAGGCCTCAATGACTGAACCCACATAGTTGGGATCAACATCAACATGGACTTCTTCAAATGGTTCGGTCTTAGTACCATCTTCTTCCGTAAGGATAATCGCTTCAGGACGACTTACCTGGAATTCATAGCCTTCGCGCCGCATGGTTTCAATCAAAATACACAAATGCAACTCACCACGACCAGACACTGAAAAGACGTCTTTTGATTCGGTTTGGGTGACCCGTAAGGCAATATTGGTTTTGATTTCTTCCTGAAGGCGTTCCCAAATTTTACGGCTGGTCGAGTACTTTCCTTCTTGTCCGGTAAACGGCGAAGTGTTCACACCGAAGCTCATCTTGACCGTCGGTTTTTGCACGGCGATGGCTGGCAAAGCGACTGGATCATCAATATTGGCTAAGGTCTCGCCGATTTGGATATCTTTCAAACCTGCAATGGTGACGATGTCGCCGGCATGCGCTTCTTTGATTGAGACGCGTTCAAGCCCCATGTAGGCAAACAGATATTTGGCGGTTGTCTTTTCGATGGTACCGTCAAACTTGATGCGTGCGATGGGTTCGCCAGCTTTGATGGTGCCAGAATGGATGCGACCGGTAGCGGTCACGCCACTGTACTCGTCATAACCGAGATTGGTCACCAATAGCTTGAAATCCGAGGTGTCATCAATCTTGGGTCCAGGAATGTGTTGCAGGATCGTATCGAACAAGGGTTTAAGATCCTCACCGAGCCTTGGCTCCAGACAGGCTTTGCCCAATAAACCATCCGCATACACAATCGGAAAGTCCAGGAGTTCATTATCCGCGTTGAGCTCCACAAAGAGGTCAAAGGTTTTATCCAGCGCTTCTTTGGGGTTTGCGTCGCGGCGGTCAAGCTTATTGATAATCACGATGGTTGGGATGTGTTTTTCGATAGCCTGCTTCAAAACAAAGCGGGTTTGGGGCTTGGGTCCCTCGACACAGTCTACGATGAGCAAAGCACCATCCACCATGTTCATAATGCGTTCGACCTCGCCGCCAAAATCGGCATGGCCAGGTGTGTCCACAATATTGATGCGAATCATCTCACTAGTGCGGTCATCTGGAACGACAATCGACGTGTTTTTGGCAAGAATGGTGATGCCGCGTTCACGCTCAAGCTCGTTCGAATCCATCACGCGGTCTTCCACGCGTTGGTTCTCCCTAAAGACGCGGGCTTGTTTTAGCATGCCGTCAACCAGGGTGGTTTTCCCATGATCTACATGGGCAATAATAGCGATATTTCTAATGTCTTTTCTTTCAATCATCTTTCTACCTCAAATAAAAAACCCGGCGAACCGGGTTTCTAAGTCACAATCCTATCACACCTAAACTGTGAGGTGGCGGGTTTACCGGCTCATCTGCAATGTCAATGGCGGCTTTCAATTTGTCAATCGACTCCTGAATCACTTCAGGTTTGTTAATGTGAACTTCAAAAATGGTCTGTCCAAGCTCAACCTTGTCACCAATTTTGGCATGGACCATGACGCCGACAGCCGGATCAATCAAATCACCTTTTTTAGAGCGACCGCCACCGAGCATAACGCAGGCTTCACCCACATTTTGGGCATTTATCGCCTTGATGTAACCGGATTTCTCTGCTCGAATGATTTCGATTTGTTTAGCTTTGGGCAGTTTGTCCAAGTTGTCGATGTAGCTCACATCACCGCCTTGCGCAGCGATAAACTCACGTAGTTTTGCCAAAGCACTGCCATCCATCAGGGTTTGTTCTGCCAATTCGCGGGCATCCTCGATGGTCGCAGCTTTTTGTCCAATCAGGAGCATATAAGCGGCAACATCCAGGCAATGTTGTCGGTAATCTTCAGGTCCTTGGTTTTTCAAGAGCAAAACAGCCTCTTTGAGCTCCAACGCATTGCCCACGGCTTGTCCCAAAGGTTGATCCATTGGGCTGAGCATCGCAATCACGCGCCGGTTGCTAAGACGGCCGATTTCAACCATAACCTCAGCTAATTCTTTAGCCTGTGCCAAATCTTTCATAAAAGCACCAACACCAACTTTGACGTCCAAAACAATGGCGTTGGCGCCAGCAGCAATCTTTTTGCTCATGATAGAAGAGGCAATTAAGGGAATTGAAGGCACTGTGCCAGTTGTGTCACGCAGGGCATAAAATTTGCCATCCGCGGGTGCCAGGTCAAGACTTTGGCCTGCCACCACAATACCAATCTCTTTGAGTTGAGCGATGAAGGCTTCTGTGCTTAGTTCGGAACGAAAACCGGGGATGGATTCGAGTTTATCAATGGTGCCGCCGCTAAAGCCCAAACCACGCCCAGACATCTTACCAACTGGCAAACCACACGCGGCAACCATCGGTCCTACACTTAGAGTGGTTTTATCACCCACACCACCGGTGGAATGCTTGTCCACGATGATGGTTTTGAGTTCGGAAAGGTCTAAAACATCACCAGAACGTGCCATTGCCAGGGTTAAGTGGGCGATTTCTTCATGGCTCATGCCATTAAGCAGCACCGCCATCGCCCAGGCAGCCACCTGATAATCCGGAATACTGCCCTGGGTATAGCCTTCAACCAAGAAGTCAATTTCTTCTTTAGAAAGAGGCTTCTTATCGCGAATGTTGGTGATGATGTCTACCGCGCGCATGTTAGTCCTTACTTTTTAGGGTAAATATAAATCTTTCGGTTGGGTTCTTCACCAACTGATTCGGTGTAAACATCGTTGTTTTTTCGCAGTGCCATGTGCACCATGCGTCGTTCGCTGGCACCCATAGGTTCAAGTGCTTGGCGTTTGCCGGTTTCGACCACCTGGCTCGCCATGCGGCGCGCCATTTTTTGGATTTCTTGTTCACGGCGACCGCGGTAGTTTTGAACATCCAATTGGATGGGTACCCATTCGTTTTCTCTGTGGCTAACGATTAAGCTCAGCAGATACTGGAAGGAGCTGAGTACTTCAGAACGCTTTCCAATCAAGAAACGCAAATCATCCCCTTCGATATTGATTTTGGTAAGGGGTTTGCGATTATCTTCCTGGTCTTCAATGCTGGTTTGTAGGTCAGCATCGACTTCCATCAGGTCCAGCATATGCCGTAGTGTTTCTTCAACCAAACTTTGTTGACTTACTTCCTGGCTCACAGGAACCGAATCCACCGTCGTTTCTGGTACAGGTTGGCTTGTTTCTGATTTAACAATCAATTTTACGCGTGCTTGACGGGCAGCAAAACGAAAAATTGTCTTTTTACCTTCGTCAAGGACTTGCACATCAACCTCATCCCTTGTGAGATTGAGTTGTTCAAGTCCTTTTTCAATCGCTTCTTCAACCGTTGGAGCGATTGACTCAAGCGACGTTCTGTTTTGTGTCATCTAAAAACTCACTTTCAAGGACAAAAGTCCGATTATTTCTTCATTTTCTTTGGACGCACGGTTCTCGCAGCAGATCGTGCGGATGATTTCGCCTTATGCTCAATGACCACGATGCCGTCATCTCGCTCTGTTTTCTCTTCGATTTCGGAAGTATCTACGATTGCAGTCTTCGTTCTAGGTTCTTCTGGTGGTTCTTGCTTTTTCCAGAACATAAGACTTTTCCAATTCATTTCACCAAGGGCGGCATATTGCAACATGGTGCTCAGGTTTGAAATCACGAAGTAGAGTGCCAAGCCCGCAGAGAATTGGTACGCCATATAGCCCATGAACAAAGGCATAATCTTGTTCATGCTGCCGGTAGCGGCTGCTGCCGATGGGTCAGCGTTAGCGCTGGGATCTTCCATGGCTTTACTCTGCAGGAAGGTTGTAATGACAACCAAAATTGCTAAAACCGGAATACCAATACCAAAGACCATCAGGCGTTCGGGTTGACCTAAATCCATCCACAAAAAGCGGTTTTGGATGGGTATGATTTTATTGACATCCAAGAAGGGGTAAATGATGCGCTCGAGTTTCAGCAATTCGACTGGGGTACTCGCCATCGCCTTCATGATGGATTGATAAAGCCCAAAGATGATGGGCATTTGGAGCAACAAAGGCAAACAGGAGCTGAACGGACTGACGCCAGCTTCCTTTTGCAAACGGTGCTGTTCCATGGCCAGTTTTTCACGGTCATCTTTGTACTTTGCCATCACTTTTTTGTACTCAGTAGTAGATTGAAGCTCCGCTAACTTCCGGCGGGATTGAACCTGCTTGACCGTTAAGGGCATGGTAATCAATTTGATTAGCAGCGTGAACAAGATGATGGCAACACCAAAATTCTTCACCAACATGGTGATAAGGAGAAGAATATTGGTCATTGGTTGGACGACAATAAGTTCCCAAATGTTCATAGTTTCTCCTTATTTCGCTGGTTTGAAAGTCCACTGGGGCATACCAGCCAATTCCAGAGGATAAGCGTAGAGTGTGAATTCGGCACCCATCGGTGCGATGATAAGCAAGTCGCCTGCCACGAGTGGTGTGGTGTAAATCTTGGCCTTGGCAATTTCAAATTGCACCAATGGTTTGCGATTGATGTCAAATGCTTTGACGGTGCCATTTTCATTCGCAACGACGAAACGATCTTCACCGATAGCTGCCAAACCGGCTAACATCTTGCCCTGTTCCGCTAAAACCCAGTTTTCCTTACCGGTTTTGGGGTCGACAGCGATGATGTTTCCGAGGTCGTCATTAAAAATGAGGTTGCCTTTGAGCAAAATGGGCTGGGACCAAATGCCTGAAAGTTTTGTAATGGAGCCAGAATAGCGCCAAACTTCCTTGAAGGTTTTGGCATCAATAGCGACAAACTCATTACCCAGGCTACCAACATAGATGAGCCCAGTTTCTTCCAGATAATAGGGGCTGGCAATCACTGCGCCTTTCATAGCAAAAGGTTCCGCTATGGCTTCACCCGTTTCAAGGTCGAGGAAAAGCACCTGATGCTTTTGTGAACTGATGATGACGGTATTGTCAACGATAAGGGGCTCGGCGATAAAAGCGAAGGTGTCCTCGTGCTTCCATTTCAAACTGCCATCTTTGGCGTTGACACCATAAATGTTTCGGTCAGTGTTGGGGGCAACAATAATGCCCTGTGCTTCGGCAACTTTGGCTTGGTACCAACCTTTAGCTTCCTTGAATTCCCAGGTCTTTTGGCTTGGGCTTTCGAGGTTGAGCTTTTGCAGACTGTTGTACATGTCTCCATAGGTAAAGGATTCATCATCCAATAAGACCGGTGCATAGGTCATAAACCGGCTGTTGTCGGCGGGATATCGCCATGTTTCGAGACCGGTTTTCAAATCAACTTTATAGATTTTATTGGCCGCTGTAAGTAGGACATGGCTATCGTTTGCCGACAAGCCAAAAGTTGATTCAGCGCGTGGACCCATCGCGCAGCCTGCCAAAAGCAGCACGCTGAGCAAGGCTAAAATCAAAATGCTAAAACTTCGTTTTTTCATTAATCTCCTCTTTAAGGCACCGGGTCAATCCCGCCTTGACTAAAAGGGTTACAGCGGAAAATGCGCTTGATTGCTAACCAGCCACCCTTGATAGCACCATACTTATAGATAGCCTGGTAGCCATAATGGGAACAGGTCGGATAGTATTTACAAGCGTTTTGAGACACGGCAGGTGAAATCCATCGTTGGTATGCCTTGATGATTAGCAGGCAACCATATCGCGGCAATGTTTTTAGGTTTAACTTTAGGTCTTTCAATGGCGGATCAGGGTAAGTATCCACCACTGTTTCGTCTTGCGAATTCATTCAGTTTTCCAAAAGTCCCGCACGTTTAAAGAGTTTGATGATCGAATGATCTACATCAAGCGGCGAAACATGTAACAAGGGCAAGCGAGCGATGAGCAAAAAGTCAATGCCAGAAGGTATTTCACTGAGAAAGCTGTCTGCCCGGCTTCGCATGCGGCGCTTGCAGCGGTTTCGGCTTACTGCGCCACCGACAGCTTTGCTGGCGATGGCGGCATAGCGCGAAAAGTCCAGGTCATTTGGCTTGACAATTAAGACCAGATTAGAATCAGAAAAAGACTTCCCGGAATTCTTGATTTCAAGAATGTCTTGGGAACTCTTAATCCGGTTTCTTGGTGAAACATTGCTCACAAAACAAGGAAACTTGTTTTGTTACCAGGTAACGCGTTTGACGTGATTGTTGGCCACAGCAGCGAGTTTATGGCGACCGCGTAAACGGCGTCGCTTCAAGACTTCGCGACCTCCGGCAGTCTTCATGCGAGCGCGAAAACCATGCTCGCGGACGCGTCGGCGTCTCTTTGGTTGATAAGTGCGTTTAGTCATTTCCAAGTTCCTTTCATATCCCGCGCTCTTTCAACGGGATGTATCGTTCAAATTAATAACCATAGAATTCTACCCGATAAACCGAGTACGTCAAGGAAAAATAAACCAATACCTCACCAAAAACTTTATTTGATGAGTTGTCCGATTATTCTTCCTTTATGGTCAATCGCTTCTAATTTTACCCTATGTATGCTGTTCCTCAAGTCTTTGTCACATGGGACAATGATGCGGGTCATATCTTTCCCTAAACCTGACCAATAAGCCCGTTCTTCTATGCGCAGCTTGCTTTCAAATAGGACTTCATCCTCTGAATCCAGCCGACTTTGAAGGTATGATGTAGCGCTTTTTGTGAGATGATCACGCATCTTTTTATTACGCTCTTTGGAGATGGAATTCTGTACCGGGTTTTCCAAAGCGGCTGCCAAGGTTCCTGGCATTGCTGAAAAAGAAAACACGTGTCCTCCAACAATTCCCAAAAGGTCAACTGTTTTGAAGGTTTCTTCAAAGTCGGCGTCACTTTCACCGGGAAATCCAACCAAAAAATCACTGGTAACGACAACATGAGGCGCTTTTGAACGAATCATTTCAAAGAGTTCCTTCAATTTACCTGCACTGGATGGCCTATGCATGGCTCGTAGTATGGTGTCTGACCCACTCTGAATAGGGATATGGAGGTGTGAACACATGCGTGGATCTTGAAAGAGATCAATCAAGTCCTCATTTACATCCCAAGGTTCAATCGAAGACATGCGAATTCGAGGCATGTCGGTTTCTTTTAAGATACCTTCAATTAATGAGGCAAGGTTTTCTTTCGGCTCAAACTCAGTTCCCCAGCTCCCTAGTTGCACACCGGTTAGCACGATTTCTTTTGTGCCAAAAGCCAGACATTTATGAATGTAGTCGATAACGGCAGCTTTTGGAGCGCTCTTCGAGGTCCCTCTGGCAATGGTCGTCAGACAAAAAGAGCATTGATTTCGACAGCCATCCTGTACTTTGACGAAAGTCCTCGTGCGATGCCTGGCACCTAATAGCGGCTTTTCGGTTAGGTCCTGAAAGTCAATGTTTGGGTAGTCAATAAGTTGAAACTTTTCATCATTGCCAAGAATGTCTTGGTCTTCCAGGATTTCTCGGACATCATCAATCATTGCACTAGGCCAGCAACCCATCGCAACCACCCGGGCATTGGTTTCACGTTGATACTTGCGCACCATTTTACGAGAATCAGCTGCAGCCTTTTTCGTCACACAACAGGTGTTGACAAAGATGCAATCGGCATCCTCGGCATTTTGAACAACAACATCTCCTGAAGAAACGTGTTTAAGCGCAAAAAGGTCAATCTCGGCTTGGTTGAGCCGACATCCAACCATATCAAAAAAAACATTCATTAGGGTTTTACAACAAGAAAGTGATTGAAAATACCGGAAGCCTTACCTTCTGCTGAGGTTTCCATCAAAAGGCCTACCTCGCCGATACCGAAGGTATCGTCCTTGACTTCCAAAACATCTGAACCATTGATATTCAAGCTAAGACGATCTTGAATGCAAGATGCGATAATGGCGTTTTGTCCGTCGCCTTGGTGGACATGCTCGCTTACTTGGTACTCTTCACCAGAAAGCAGTTTGGATTCGCCTTTCACAACCTTATAAATACCTACGTAGCCATCGGTTCCGACACTAAAGCCATAAAAATTTTCTTTGTCTTGGTAACGGCATACCAATCCAACGTTGGTGTCTTTGGGTCCAGTTACTTTTTGAGCTTCAACGCTAAACTTTACATCAGCAAAAACTTTTCCTGAAGTCGAAATCGTACGCCCATGGCTTGGTTGAATCAAAACGAAATAACCTTGTTCGGAATAGCGTTTGATTTCGTAAGCATTGTTAACTTCTTCCCAATGACTGGTGGCATCATCAAAGTTTTCTTCAAGCAAAACGTCACCCGAAGACTTCCAAGGAAGCTTATCCTGGCTGATTTTGCCATGATGAAAGGTGTTGCAAGCGCTTAAAAGAATCGCCAAAAAAAGGCTTACGATGAGAATGAGTGAGTTTTTTTTCATAAAGTATTCCAACTGACCAGGAACAATATTTTCTTAAAACAAGCCCCGCTATGCCGTGTGCAGGGTGGTTTTGAACCTGCGATTAAGCAGGATGATCCTACTTTCCGGCTCAGTCTTGACTAACTTGCGTCTATCACGTCACCTGAAAAAGATTGGATCCTTTTTATAGGTGTTGGCCCAAAACTGAGATGCCGCATCACGAACACAGCAGGGTATCTATTTTATACCACATTTTTCAGAATTCTTGAAAGATTGTGATAACCTTAAACCCGAAAATGGCAGCTCAATCAACTAAAAGGCTTTTTATCGCGATACAGTTAAACCCTGAATTGATAGCTCGGGTCAAAGACCTCAAAATGAAGGCTTATGACCTGTCCAATAACCCTGCTTTTCGATGGACAGCCACAGAAAACTTGCATATGACGCAGGTGTTTCTTGGAGATATAGACGTCTCGCAAATTCCTTCAATGACGCAACTTCTAGACCAAATGACCAGTCATCATGATCAGTTTGAGTTATCTTTTTCCGGTTTGGGGTGTTTCCCAAATGTCAACAACCCTCGTATTTTCTGGATGGGATTAGAAGAGGCTGAAGCTTTACGCCAGCTTTACAACAGGCTGGTTAGAGGAATAAAGGGTTTGTTAACGCTTGAGCGTCCCAGGTTTTCACCTCATGTTACCCTGGCACGTATCAAAGACTATGCGAATGACAGAACAATTAAGGAACTAAAGCGCTTGGTTGTTGAGCATGAACAAACACTTTTTGGCCATTTGCAGGTTCAATCCGTGACCGTATTTGAGAGCGATTTACAGCGTGGTGGACCTGTTTACAAAATGATTCATCAATCAATGCTAAAATAGAGCAACTAAACTTTATTTCTAATGAGGTGAACACTGGAACCAACAGACTTAGCTCGAAAAATAGTCAATATTTTGGAAGAAAAACTCGCTGATAATATCGTTATTTTGGATATTTCCGAGGTTTCTGATTTTACAGATTGTTTTGTGATTGCAAGTGCGTCAAGCTCACGTTTGCTCAACAGCTTAATTAAAGCGATTGATGAAGGCATTAAAGGTGAAACAGGATATAACCCGATTATCGAAGGCGCTAATAATGATGATTGGGTAGTGATGGACTATGCCTATGTTGTCGTACATCTTTTCTCTGAAGAAGCCCGTGATTATTATGATATCGAAGAGCTTTGGAGCGAAGGCAAAGTCGTGCTAAGCTTGCAATAAACACATTCTTATTGCAAGCTAGCACTTGTTCTGCGATATTTCTTAGGACTCAAGCAAAGCTAATACATCCGCGGCATGGTTTTGAGGTTTGACCTTTTCCATGATATGGATAAGTTTTCCTTCTTTGTCGATGACGAAAGTGGTACGTTCCATGCCCATGTACTCTCTGCCCATCATCTTTTTCTTAACCCAAACACCATAAGCTTGAGCTACTTCTGTTTCTGTGTCTGCCAGTAAAGTAAAAGGCAGGCTGTATTTTTCTTGGAACTTGGTGTGTGATTTGCTGCTGTCTTTGCTGACACCCAATACGACAATTCCTTTTTGACGGTATTCTGCGAAGCTATCCCTAAAGCTACACGCTTGTGCAGTACATCCCGGCGTGTTGTCTTTTGGGTAAAAATACAGGACGACTGGTGTGCCCCGGTAATCCGACAATTTGTGGGCTTTGCCTTCCTGGTCCAAGAGTTCAAAGTCTGGTGCGAGTTCGCCAATTTGTGGTTTCATAGGTCTCCTTTGGTTGACTAAATAAGGGCGTTAAGTATTAGCAAGTAAATAAAACTCAGTGTTTGTAAAACGGCTGTTGTTTTTAAGAGTCCGTAATTTGGCTTCATGCCTAATGCGATGCGGTGAAGCAAAAACATTTGAATAAAACTAATCAACGAAATGAGTAGGAGTGTCCAATTGCTTCGAAAAGAACCTGAAAGGTAGAGGTAAGCCACTAGTCCCAGGTATGCCAGGAGGATGAGGATATTGTGCATGCTAATGGTTTGTTCCAAACCTATGGCGGGAATAAGTGTGCGTTTTTGCTCTTCTGGTGACTGTGCGTAACGTGGAAAAGCCAAAGCAACGAATGAAGATGCAACTAAAAAGAATAGAGGTACTGCAAGTAGAAAATGGATGCCAGTAAGTGGCATGGCTTGTACCGAAATACCTAAAATGAACAAAAGAGGTGAAACAATCAGGCTTTTGAAAAACCAATCCATAAGACGAAACGGATGGCCTACCCTTGTGCTGGTTGGAACAAAGATTAGCAAAGCGATCACACTAAGAAAAATAAGGTTTATGCCAATTAATACCTGTTGCTTCAACAAAAAGTACAAGCAGGTAAAAATGAGTGTGAGCAGGAAAATAGCAGGGATATATTGAACAGGCTTTAGTCCTGGTTTGGATAAATCATAGCCTGTGCTTTGGTTTAAGCCAGCCCATTTGCTTTTTGAAAGGCTATGCGCATACCTCTGAAGTAGGTAGCATGAAACAAAAAAGACTAATCCGGAGGCAAAGCGAACAAGGTTCCATTCACCCGACTTGCTATTAAAAAAGAAAGTGCCTAAAAGGTGCGATGCCATACCCGATAAAAGAAAGAAAAAATCAATTTCAAGGTCTTTAAATGGCTTGTTTTTCATAAATTGATTTTAGCATAACGAAGAAGCCATAGCCATAAAATGTTATAATCGTGGGGATGGAAAAACGTTTTAAATTATTTTTGATCGCCTTAGCACCAATACTTTTGATTTTTGTCTTGGTTTTTTTCCTTAAAATTGGACTAGTGAATGGCCAAATGGTTGTGTCGGCTGAAAAGGCTGGCATACAGTTTTTTAATGACAAGGGTGTCATAGAACCTGAAATGATATTGAATTTATCAACTGAGTATCCTATCGAAACAACGGGAACTCCGGGTGTTTCAAGTACATTCCGCCCTACATCCACCCCATGGCCAAGTCGAACCCCAACGCCAACACCACCTTATTATTATCGTGCGACCAATACTATAGCTGGTGTTACCCCACCAACAACAACGCCGTTACCTGAGAAAACGCGGAACGCGCTTTCGACCATTACTGCTTTTTATACAACACAAACGGCGCGTTTTTCCACCGAGCAACCAACGGAAGCTCCGACGGAGACCTTAGCACTAACCTTTACCAACACAGCCACACCTGACGGGACGGAAGATTTGCCTGGCAAAGAGCATGAGACAGACACGGGTGAAACAGAATTTACACCAACGGCTCTGCATGTATCGGTTCAAACGGAAAAAACAAATCGGTATCAAGAAAAAATTAAGAGCCTAAACTGGTTATTTTATGGTCTTTTGCTTGGAATGCTCGGATTTGGTGTTTTCTTGTATACACGCAAAAGCAACACGAAACCGCCATCAAATTTATAAATTTTCCCATAAAATAGACGAAATTTTGACAATCAATTCTGCATATGCTATCCTATTGTCCTAACTCGAAACTGGGACGGATCATGCAAAAAGAACGCGTTTCTGAAAATGTTTATTGGTTTCAAAGCGAAGTCTACGCGCACGTGACCGCGGGGGCTATAATCGGACCGCAATGGGCAGTCTTAATTGACACGCTAATGCCTGAAGAAACCCCCTATATTAAACACTTTTTGGAGTCTGAGTTGATGGTGCCGGTACGCTATGTTATCAACACCCATCATCATGCTGACCACAGCTGGGGCAATTGTCTTTTCCCGAATGCAACCATCATTGGTCATGAACTGTGTCGCCAAAATATGATTGAACGCTCGATGAGCGCGCTTGCCGAGGCGATTGAAGCCGGCGCAGATTTTAAAGACATTTGCATTATGCCTCCCGATATTACAGTGAAAAATGGTAGCATTTTCTTGCGGATAGGTAAAAAGCAAATTCAGATTTTTGCCACGCCTGGACACTCGGATGATTCAATTGCAGTTCTACTGGAAGAAGACCGCATATTATTTGCCGGTGATTCCTTTATGCCGATACCCTTCTTTGTCGGTGGTGACTACGACGTTCTTATGACAACGCTTGAACGATATGGTGATATGGGCTTGGAGAATATCATTCAAGGTCATGGTGATATCATTTTGCGTGGCGAAATCGAAGAAAAAATTCAAGCCAATATTGATTACCTGAATTTTTTGAAGAAGCTTGTTAAAACTGCTAATCGAAGACGCTTTCCATATGAGTTTTTAGCCGAACAGGATATCGAAGATGCCGGCAAGAACCGTGTGCTTTTGGGCGGAATTGCTGAAGCGTTGCACCAAAGGAATTTGGCTTGGCTGTACTATAAAACCTATCCTGAAGATTAAACCCAGTTACTCAAAATCATCAAAACAATAATAAATAGGGTCAAAACCAGAGGCTCGATGTAGAGATAGTGCTTATTCCCCTGCCCAATTCTTACTGTCAAAGCGTTCGAAACAAATAGGATTGCAGTGAGGATAAGTCCGAATTGGTTAGGCGTTATAAAAAGATAATACATTGCGATACAAAACTGAATGACGATAGCCATTACCAGAATGACCCAACTTAGTTGTAGTTGCCCCTCACTTCGCAGAAACAAAGTACGGTGGGCTACAAAAGCGGTGGCGATAAGTACGGCGGGAATGATAAAAAAAATACGTGGAATTGATGCTCGTAAAGCAATTGCAAAAGCCATAAATAAACCATGTGCCAAAGCGATCAGTAAAATTGTAAAAATCGTATTTGCGCCAATCTCAGGTTTTAGCACTTGGTATTCAGAGTAGAAAACCGCCATAAAAGCCAAAAGCCCAACCACTAAGACAGCCCACCAGGTAAGCCCCTTATTGGTTTGGAGCAAAATGAGAGCAAAAACCAAGACGGTGATGGTTGGCAGAATGATGTTGGGTAAAATCTTTTTAAAGACAGGACCTTCACCTTCGACATCCGGATGTGCACTTAAAATCCAGAAAGCTCCGATAAATGCGACGCCTGCGATAAAGAAAGGAATGAATTGGATAACTGAAAGCGTTATTGTGGTTGTTCCAATTGTTATCGGAAAACGACCAGTATCGGTTGGCAAAAAGAAAAGGATGGTTAACAGTAAAGCCAGCAGTGCGCTAACAATGCTAAAACGGTTCAAAACCAGACTGGATTTTTGAGCTTCCATTTGTCTTGATTCTATCATGTTTATGAGCACATTAACTACCGTTTTTCCTCGACAGATGGTATAATTCAAAGGTTATGGAAGATACGCAAAACTTGCTTGAGAGAAACAATATATTTGGTTTTTTTAAGCTGGGCATGGATACTGTTGCAGATAAGCCTTATCTCATTTTGTTTCCGTTGGGCTTGGATTTTTTGCTCCTTTTTGGTCCCAAAGTCGGGGTTTCTTCGCTTATTGGTAAATTGATTGATTCTGTTGGTACCCCACAATTGGCTGAGAGTTTATTAGCCCAATGGCAAGTAATGATGGAAGTTCTTCGCCAAAACATTCAGCATTTCAATTTGACCAGTGTCTTAAGCACCAAGCCCCTAGGTATTCCATCATTGTTCTCGAACCGATTTTTTGAAACCAACCTGCTTCCAAATCAACCTGGTTTAGAATTAACTGCTTTTTGGCAAATCTTTGTCTTTGCGGCATTGTTCTTTCTGATTGGAATTGGCCTGACTTTTTTGTATTACAGCCTGACGGCAAGTGGTTCTATTGGCCAAGCCAAAGCCATTACGATCAATCGTTTTTTGCAGAAAGCCCCTCGATTTTTAGCCATTCCCTTTATTTTTCTGGCGATGGTCATTGTTTATTTCTTGCCAGGTATGTTTATCGTTAGCTTTTTTACGGTTATCTTACCGCTTTTAGGCATTATCCTATATGTTGTTCTGATTGTTACCTTTTTCTTTTTCCTTACACCGTTGCTTTTTACACCGCACGCAATCATTGCACATGAGGAAAATGTAAGAAATGCCATGAAAATCAGCAGCAGTACGATCAGCCCCATTCGCGGCCAGGCATTGCTTTTTTGGGGTACTGCTATTGGTATGACATTATTGACAAATCTATTATGGAACCTGGCCAAGGACGGTTCATGGTTCTTAATCATTGGTGTCTTGGGGCATGCAATCGTCGCAAGCATCATTTTGGCAGCTAGCTTCCACTTTTTTAGTGCAGCTGAAGCTTTGCTAATAAATACTAAGAAATCGAGCACTGAGCCCATCCAAACAGCTTAGTGAATTGGAGTAATACATTGAGTAAACAAATTGAACATTACGATGCAGGGGATATCCAAGTCCTGGAGGGTTTAGAGGCAGTTCGCCGTCGTCCAGGCATGTATGTTGGTGGTACCGATATTAAAGCCTTGCACCACCTGATTTACGAAGTTGTCGACAACTCTGTCGATGAGGCATTGGCAGGCTATTGTGACCATATCCAAATCATTATTCACGAAGACGATAGCGTTACGGTCAAGGATAATGGTCGTGGTATCCCGGTGGATATTCATCCCGAGAAAAAGGTTTCTGCTCTGCAGGTCGTCATGACGGTTCTCCATGCTGGCGGAAAGTTCGGCGGTGGAAGCTACAAGGTTAGCGGTGGTTTGCATGGCGTTGGCGTTTCTGCTGTCAATGCCCTTTCAGAATGGTGTGAAGTTACTGTAAGGCGCGATCACAAGATTTATCATCAACGCTTTGAAAAAGGTGTCCCACAGGGTGATGTAAAAGTTGTTGGTACTTTTAAAGAAGATATTACCGGCACCGAAACCACTTTTCGCTTTGATCGGACCATCTTCCTGGAAGATGTGAGTTTTAAGTTTGAAACTTTATTGAACCGTTTTAGGGAAATGGCATTTGTGACCCGTGGAGTCAGTTTGCAGTTGATTGACGAACGCACTGGTAAAGATATGACCTTCCATTTTGAAGGCGGTATCGGTTCTTTTGCACGCTATATCAACCGTAACCGAGTGCCTGTGCATCCCATTATTAAAGGTGAAAAAGAAATAGAAGGTATTGGCATCGAATTTGCCGTGCAATACACCGATTCTTATGCCGAATCGGCTTTTGCTTTTGCCAACACGATTAACACTACCGACGGTGGTACCCACCTGACTGGTTTACGTGCTGCGGTTACCCGTGGTATCAATGATTATGCCCGTAAATCAGGTCTGTTGAAAGAAAATGAGGCAAACTTCAGCGGTGATGACACGCGTGAAGGGCTCACCGGCATTATCAGCATCAAGCATCCTGATCCACAGTTCGAGAGCCAGACCAAGGTCAAGTTGATGAACCCTGAAGTGCAAACCTATGTCCAACAGGTCGTCGGTGAAGTCTTTTCGGCCTTTCTTGATGAAAATCCGTCTACCGGCCGTGCGATCGTTCAGAAGTGTTTGACTTCTGCACGTGCCCGGGATGCCGCCAAAAAAGCGCGCGATTTGGTCATTCGCAAGAGTGCGCTAGAGAGTATGACCTTACCGGGTAAGTTGGCAGATTGTTCTGAAAGAAACCCCGAGAAAACCGAACTCTTTATCGTTGAAGGTGACTCGGCGGGTGGATCAGCCAAACAAGGCCGCGATCGCCATTTTCAGGCTATTTTGCCCCTGCGCGGTAAGATTTTGAACACTGAGCGCGCACGTTTGGATAAGATTTTGGGCAACCGTGAAGTGCGTGCGATAATTTCTGCTCTTGGCACCGGAATTGGTGATAACTTTGACCTTAAAGGTTTACGTTACCACCGTGTAGTTATTATGACGGATGCTGATGTTGATGGCGCTCACATTCGTACATTGCTGCTGACCTTCTTCTTCCGCTATATGCCGGATTTAATAGATGCCGGTCATCTTTATATCGCTCAGCCACCGCTCTATCGTATTAGTTCGCGAGGTAATATTAAATACGCTTATGATGAAACTCAACGCGATTCGATAATCAAGCAGTTTGGTGGCATGAACCGGGTCAACATTTCACGATACAAAGGTCTTGGTGAAATGAATCCTGAACAGCTATGGGAAACCACCATGAACCCGGATAATCGCACTATGTTCCAGGTGAGTGTTGAAGACGTTGCAGAAGCAGACCAAACTTTTGGCATGTTGATGGGTGCGGAGGTGCCTCCACGCCGTCGCTTCATCCAGACCCATGCAAAAGAAGTACGCAATCTGGATATTTAATAGCGTTTTAGAGCGCCAATTATATGGCTAGAAGCATATGACCGAAAGAAAAATTCTTCATCTCGATCTGGATGCCTTTTTCTGCTCGGTTGAAGAATTGATTGACCCCACGCTTGTTGGCAAAGCTTTCGTTGTTGGAGGCAGCCCCCAAGGTCGTGGGGTTATTGTTTCGGCTTCTTATGCTGCTCGCATGAAAGGCGTTAGATCTGCCATGCCTTCTGGTCGTGCTTTGAAACTTTGTCCGGAGTTGCTTTTTGTAAGGCGTGATCACCCAGCCTATAGCACTTATTCCAAAAAGGTTATGGATATCCTGTGGGACACCACACCATCGGTTCAGCAGGTTTCGGTGGATGAAGCCTTTATTGATGTCAGTGATTTGTCCTATCCAATCGCGTCCATCTGTAAAGATTTACAAACACGTATCGATCGAGAAACAAAATTGCCCATTTCGATAGGTGCAGGCACAAGCAAAATGATTGCCAAAATAGCCAATAATATTGGCAAAGCCAGCATTCGTACAGGAAAGGCACCGCGCTCAATAAACGTAATTCCCCCTGGAAAAGAAGCAGCCTTTCTGGCACCATTGGATATCCAGGAAATGTGGGGCGTAGGTCCTAAAACGGCTGAAAAAATGCGATCCCGAGGCTTTAGAACGATTGGCGATATCGCCAGAGCGGATTTGCAAGAACTAGGTGTCTTTTTTGGCAAGCATGCCGAGTCTATGCAACGGCGTGCCCTGGGTATAGACCATTCTGAGGTCCATTCAGATCACGAAGCCAAGTCTGTGAGCAATGAGACCACATTTAGGGAAGACAGCGATGATTTGACATTCCTTAAAAACACACTGATGCGACTATCAGACAAAGTCGCTTACCGCCTCAGAAAAGATAATCAGGCGGGTCGGGTGGTGCAAATTAAGGTGCGTTATTCTGATTTCACAACATTTACCAGGCAAAAAGCCTTAGCTAATCACACAAACGTTGGTGACGAAATATTCGAAAACGCTTTTGAATTGTTGGTCAAAAACATCTCACCGGGACGTCCGATTAGACTTTTGGGTGTCGGTGTCACCAACCTTGAAGTTCCTTTTTCACAATTGGAGCTTTTTGATGAGAGTTCTGAAAAGAAACAAGAATTGGTCCATGCGCTCGATAACCTAAAGGAAAAGTTTGGTAAGGATGTTGTTTTTAGAGCCAACAAACTCATGAACAATAAGAAAAAATCATAAATTGAAGAGGGATGAGCGATGCTTTCATTTTTCCAGAATTTAAGAAATCCTCATAAAAAACCACAAACTTTAGCTGCGCCAAAATCAGTTGAAGACTTTTTAACTTTTGCGGAACAGATTCCAGGCTGGGTGGATCGGGACGAATTGACTTATAAAGCAGACATCACCCATCAGTTGCCTGGGAATGCTGTCATTGTCGAAATTGGATGCTTTTTAGGGCGTTCAACGGTGGTTATGGCAGGTGTTAGGAAACTTGTTGGAAATGGCATTATCCATGTCATCGATCCTTTCGATGGGTCTGGTGACGCCTTTTCAGTTCCCTTCTACAAGCTGATTACCAACAAAATAGACCAACCCATATTGGATGAGTTTCGCAATCATATTCAAAATGCAGAACTACAAGACTTTGTTGAAGTCCATAAAGGTACAGCGGAAAGTGTCATTACAAACTGGCAAGAACCGATTGATATGCTTATTTTGGATGGCGACCAGTCTCCCAAGGGTGCTCGTTCGGCTTATGACCTCTGGAGTCCTTTTTTGAAGGCAGGTGGGTACTTGTGCTTACATAATTCCGGCGACCGCCTTTACTTGCCTGGGCATGATGGTCATAGGCGTTTGTTATTAGAGGAAGTGAAAGAGCCAGTATATACAGACATTCACACTGAAAATAAAACAAGTTTTGCAAGAAAGTTGTAAATTTCATTTTGTAGCTATCAAAACATGTTCAAATAAACAGAAAAAAAGGTTTACTTTTTTTCGGGCTTTGGTATAATCTTGCAACACGCCAACGTAGCTCAGTCGGTAGAGCAGACGCTTCGTAAGCGCCCGGTCGGG